>JBDKTO010000035.1 GCA_039680175.1 Veillonellales bacterium
TCTTGTCAATATCGGAATCCTTAAAAATTTTCAATATCCCGCCGATATGATCTTCGTCCGTATGCGTTAAGACCAGCAAATCAATAAATTCACCTTTAGCGGCGATTTCTTGTATCTCATTTTTTAATCGCCGATAAGCCCGCAGTCCTATGCCGCCATCAATTAATATATTCGTCTTTTTGTTTTGTTCACCAAATGAAACGAGAATACAGTCGCCGCTGCCGGCAGGTAAAGCTTTGATTGAAAATGACATTTTATCGTCTCCACCCATCCTATATTATTCAGAATCTTCCCTGGCATAAACTCCAAAATAATCAAAGTAATCACCGCATTTATTGATTTGTGTTATATTGTTTAATCTTCCATACTTTTACACAAAACTCCTTCTGCCTGTTTACGCAGTTTATACTTTCTTAAGGGAAACCCGTAAACTGAAAAACAGCAAGAAAGAGCTGCTGACATAGCGCCAAAAGCTCTTTCTTACTGTTTATCTAAGTTTTATTATGATCTGGAATACATTTATTTCGCTGATTAACTTATACAGGGTTGTAGACGAGCACATTTCCAATGGTTTTAATTTTCAAAATTTTGTTCCTACAAACGCAAATCCCGCTCTCCATTTTCAAGCTTCTTTAAATTCTCCAATATCGTATCATAAATTGGTTCGCCTTTAAATTGTTCAATATGTTTTTTTAACACAGCGTCACCCTTGGCCTTTGTTTCATCACCCGCATAGTCGAGAAGGTATTCTTTTAATGTGAAAATAGCATTTGGAATACAGAAGTTATGTACAAACTTGGATTTTGCAACCTTCATAAACTGTTCACCCGTGCGGCCTGCGCGATAACACGCAGTGCAAAAAGAGGGGATGCAGTGCATATCACAAATTTCCTTAACTACGTTATCTAGTGAACGTGCATCGCCGATAGAAAACTGTTCCTTATCAGGAAGCTGATTTGCATTCGAGGATTGCGCATAAGCGCCGACACCGATACGTGTCCCCGCATCTATCTGCGATACCCCGAAAGGGATTACTTCTCTACGCACTTTTACAGATTCGCGCGCAGTACAAATCATGCCCGTATAAGGAACGGAAAGGCGAAGTACGGCAACTAACTTTTTAAAGTCGCTATCGCTGACCGCATATTCAGGATGATCGGAAAAAGGAGTACCGGTGGCAGGCGTGATACGCGGGAAAGAAATCGTGTGCGGCCCCACGCCATTAAATGTTTTCTCCAAATGAATGGTGTGATAAAGCAACCCCATGACTTCAAAACGCCAGTCATAAAGCCCAAACAGAACGCCTATGCCACAATCGTCAACTTTAGCTTCCTGCGCTCTGTCCATGGCATACAGCCGCCAGCGATAATGGCCTTTGATGGTTCCCGCGGGATGCATTTCACGGTAGGTTTCATGATGATATGTTTCCTGAAAAACCTGAAATGTACCTATACCCACTTGCTTGAGCTTCTTTAGCTCTTCAACAGTAAGCGGTGCACAATTGATATTTGCGCGACGAATCTCGCCGTGCTCCGTTTTAACACTGTATACCTTTTTAACCGTTTCGCACATAAAATCTACTTCAGTAGCAGGCGATTCACCATACACAAGCACGGTACGCTTTTGACCCTCTTCGATCATAATGCGCACTTCCTGCTCAATTTCGTCCATGCTAAGAGTCTTGCGGTGCATGGAAGTATTGCTGCTGCGAAACCCGCAATATTTGCAATTGTTGGCGCATTCATCGCTTATGTAAAGTGGTGCAAAAAACACAATGCGATCACCATATACTTCTTCTTTAAGCTGATGAGCCAACTCATACATTTCCTGTATAGTGCTTTCATCCTTGTTTTGAAGAAGAATCGCAGTTTCCTCCGGTTCAAGCCGAATACACTGCTGCGCTTTTTTCAGTACACGTCGTACATCTTCCTTGGAAGGATTTTCCCATTTGTTTAATTGCGCCCAAATCTTATCGTCATCAATAAAATCATGATCAAGTTTGTCATATCCCTCAAATTCCTTTTTATACTTTTCTAAAAAATTCATATTATCTTCTCCTCCAACTATAGAATTTTTATTTGATATTTTTAGTAATCATCGACTTTACCGAAGCACCGGAGATTCTGCCCAGTTTGCCTGTCAAAGCACTGATAGCATCATTACTTCCATCGACGATCAACGATATAACCGATACGTCCCGTTCCCTATAAGGAATCCCCATTCTTCCAATAATCAACCCCGCATATTCATGCAAAACCCCGTTCACTCGTTCTGCGCATGAAAGATCGTCAATCACAATGCCGACTATTCCAATTCTTTTGTCCATCTTATATCGCCTCCTTTTTATAGCTCAACGTTGCACCCGAAAAAGTTTTATACTTTCTGCTAGACTAAAAAGCTCCTTTCCCGTAATTCACACGGAAAAGGAGCGTAACCGGCCGAAAATATTTAAACACGCCAAATGCGCGCCTTCCCGCTTGGAACACCTAGCAGTCAGGTAACTCAATAGCCCTGTATCCTCAGGTAAGCAAAATACGAGCAGATACATTGCACTTTTTGAAATTTTATACATATAGCTTTTTTAGTTTAGCACATATTCTTCGCCTTGTCAAAACGTACGTTTGGCTGTTGCTTGTAAAATGGAATTTTAATACCCATTTGCTTTACCAAGATAGTCGCCCTTGTTGAAGTCTGGGATCTAAAACTTTTTGCTTTTGGAGCAAGTCCATGCGAAATTGCAGCGCTATCTCAAACGCGATGAGGTTCATCCATTGGAAAAAGTCACCGACCCAAAACAGCGGCAAAATATCTTGCTGACAATCAAGGCCATTGAGGGATATGTAATGTGCAGCTGCATTGCCATTTACTTTACCGTTCCTCCAGCTTCACGCACAGCCAAGTCGCCGTTAGAACTGTTTTGCCGTCCACAGAAGCCGTGCCTGTCTGCTTTAAAATCCGGCGGGATAACTTCAGATTTTTAACGGTCATTGTTACTGTATTTCCCCGCGTCACAGTACCGGAAAAAGAAACTTTCTCCACTGCCGCCAGCCCCCAGAGTATTTTTTTAAACCTGCCCAGCAGTGCGGTTCCCCCGCCGCCGCACTGTATCAGGGATTCAAGCAGAATCACTCCGGGTACGGCTTTGCCTGCCAATGCAACATCCTGGTAATAGGGAAATGTATCATCATATTCTTTAACGCCGATAATTTCACCTGGATCGGCAAAAATAATTTCATCCAAAAACAAAAACGGTTCTCGCTGGGGCAGCAGGTTCTCTATCTTCTCATTCATGGAATCCCTGTCTAAGCCGCGGTAGGTCAATTTTTCCGCTGGCATTGAGAGGAAACTGGCTGACAAAGACGATCTTTTGCGGATAGTAGTGGCTGCGGAGTTTTGTCCGGCAAAAAGCCAGTATAGTCGCTGTGGTGAGAGCCGGATTTTCTTTTATAATCCAAGCGCAAACCCGCTGTCCCTTTACAGGATCATCAATTCCGCCGACAACGGTCCGGGAAACCCCCGGGCACTGATCAATGACCTTTGCCACTTGTTCCGGGATGATTTTGACGCCACCGCTGTTGATCAGTCCATTCCGGCGTCCCAGCACATATAAATAACCGTCGCCGTCCATCCTGCCCAGATCGCCTGCCGTGGATCTGGGTCTGTACGCCGGTGCCAGATAAGGGCTCTCCGCCCAGATAACATCCTGCTCAATCCATACCCGGACACCGGGAAAAGGTTTGCCTACCGAATCCGGACGGTACAGCAGATCGTCCTTGGTCATGCAGCTGACATGTCCCAGCTCGCTGGCGCCGTAATATTCATAAATGCCGGCTTGAGGAAAACGCTCTACCATCTGCCGTACAGTAACCGGATCCAGTTTTGCGCCGCAGGTTACAAGGGACTTAATCCCGAGAAGGGGCTGCTCCAGCGCTTTCAGCAAAATTCTGTAATGAGCCGGCACCATAAAAATCCCGCTGATTTGATTTTTCAGAATTCCCCGTACCCAGGTCCGAGGCTGCCGACTGTCGGCAATCACCACCGTTCCCCCCAAAGAAAGCATGTGCATACAGGCATTCAGGTTTGCCGTATAGATCAGTGACCCCGCCAAAAAAAGCCGATCCTTCCCGCAAAGACAGAATACCCGGCTTTGCTGCGGAAAGGCCCTTGTCCAGCTGCTATGATCCCGCCAGATCAATTTGGGATTGCCCGTGCTGCCGGAGCTTAACGCACCGAGAAAAATATCCGTCGGCTGTACGGTCGGCAGAGTATCGGCTGCCGTATCGGGTAAATGAAAGTCCTCGTTAATATAGACAGAAATATGATGAAGCCTGATTAACTTTAAACAAACTTCATCCGTTGTAGCCGCATCAATAAAAACACAGCAGCCGCCGGCTTTTAAAATCCCAAAGAAATACAAAAGCTGCAGCACAGGATCAGCTTGTTTTAAAAGGACGCGGTCGCCCGGTTTGATTATTCCGGCCAGACGGCGGGCCAGAAAATCCACCTTCTGCCGCATCTGGCTGTAAGTAAAAGATGATTTGCCATGAATCAGACAAACCTTATCTTCTATTTCTTTCTTTTGCCAAGAAACACAATCGTGAATCAGCACAGCCCGTCAGTCCCTTTCAATTAGTGTCGCTATGCCCTGTCCGCCTACGGCGCCAATCGCCGCGATGCCAAACCGCCCGTCCACCAATTTCAATGCCTTAAGCAGATGGAGCAAAATGATCGCCCCGGAAGCTCCATAAGGATGACCATAGGCTAAAGCTCCGCCCAAAATATTTGTCTTTTGCAAATCAAAGTCTAACTCCCGGCAGCATGCCAGTATTTTCACAGCAAAAGCCTCGTTGATTTCCATTGCAGCGATATCGCTTAATGCCATACCTGCCTTCTCCAGTAACCGGTGAATCGAAAAAACCGGTGCCAGCGGAAAGAAATTTGGATCGCAGCCGCAGATGGCCGTTTGTATGACTTTCCCCTGAGGCAGAAGCTTATACTTCTGCACGGCTTGCTCTGATGCCAGCAGCAAAACGGCGGCCCCGTCATGCTTTAAGCAGGTGTTGCCGGCGGTAATGCTTCCTCCCGGAACAAAAGCCGGTTTCATCCTCTGAAGCAGTCGAAGGGTGATATTGCCGCGGATGCACTCATCTTGGTCCACGATCTTATTGGTTGTCTGAACCGGTAGAATAATATCCTTCAACAGTTCCTGCTGCCGCGTTTTAAACGCCCGTTGATGGCTTTCCCAGGCAAAATGGTCCATGTCCTGCCGGGAAATTTTCATTTTAGCCGCCAAATTTTCCGCCGCAATCCCGGTATCCGGATCACCAATCTCCGGGGTGGAGAAGGGAGCCCTTGTGAAATAAACATTTTCTCCCTGAAAGCGGGGATCGGCATTATTAAACTGCCGTCTTGGCTCCATACTGGTGCTTTCCACCCCACCGGCGATGATCATCTCGGCGGAACCTGCCCGAATGCAGTCAGCCGCAAGTTGAACCGCGCTGAGACCGGAACCGCACTGGGTATCCACCGTTACCGCGGGAATACTGTAAGGCCAGCCGGCGGCAAGAACGCAAATCCTGGCTATATTTCCCCCCGGGCCTACCGCATTTCCCATAATCACTTGTTCAATATTCTCCGGCGAGATTCGATAACGGGCAATCGTTTCCTTTAAAACGGCAGCTCCTAAATTTTCCGGCAGCCACTCTTTTAATACCCCGCCGGTTTTGCCGATCGGTGTTCGCACACCGCCAATAATATAAACCGGCTTCATAACCGCTGACCGGCTTTCTCCAGCCGCCGGTTAACGGCAGTGCCGATAACCGTAGCAATGACCACCTTGCATAAATCCCCCGGTATGAAAGGCAGAACGCCTGCTATCAGCGCCTTTTCCAGACCAATCCCGGTAACAAAGCTCAGCCAGAACATCCCCAAGACATAAACTACTGCAATTCCCCCGGCAATATTGGCCAAAGCAAGCCGCCATACCTGATTCGAGGTTCCCTTCAACAAGCTGATCACAACGGCCCCCACTAAAAAACCAATCAGATATCCGCCCCGGGGACCAACAAGAATCCCCAGTCCTCCGTTTCCGCCGGAAATAACCGGCACACCTGCCGCTCCCACCAGCAGAAATGTCAGAACACTGAAAGCCGCCTGCCGTACTGTCAAAATGCTTCCTGCCAGCATAACTGCCAGCGACTGTCCGCTAATCGGGACCGGACTGATGGGCAGCGGTATGAAAATCAGCCCTAGTACGGCTATTAATGCCGCAAACAGGCCCGCATACATCATATCCCTTACTTTATCTCCCTGTGCCATGATTCTCCCCCTGTGTTAAGCGAATCGAATTCGTCTTTCTATCGGTAACTACTGGCAGTATAAAACAATACGGGATCAATGTCAACCTTATAGCATTAATGAGTTAACTATAAATTGAATTAAGTCTCTCCTTTTTT
>JBDKTO010000036.1 GCA_039680175.1 Veillonellales bacterium
AATTTTTGCTATAATTAACTCAAATATAATAAGAAAAAGGGGCTTTTTATGTTAGATGTATTTCGAGAAGTGCAGCAAAAAATAGCGGAACTGGAACATTTGCAAATTGTAGCGCGGGCAAATGAAATTACATATCAGCAAAAAGGTGAAATCCACACGGCAGAACGGTTTCATGTTCTATATAACTGTTTAGGTAAGGCGTCATCTATATTAAAAAGTGGTATTGGCGAAGAAGGAATCATAGATAATAAATCAAGATGACTTAAAGTAAAGTGAGTAATTATATAGGTGGTTTTAGCTTTTTTCACTCTAATTTAACACAATATTTTTTTAGGAATTGCAAATTTTTTTCAAAGAGCATATTATAATTATATAATCGTTTACATATAGTGAGTTTGAGACTTCTGGATACCAGCGAAAATTAGGTGTACCAGCAAACGAGGAGTGAGTTCACTCCTCGTTTTCATCGCGGTTGCAGTGACAATGAGACAATAACGAGGAAAGAGGATGATAACGATAAAACTGCGCTTGACAGCATTATGTTTGTTTTTATTGACGGTATTTTCCCCAATAGGTTTCGGAGCAGGGATTGCTCCTGATGTTACGGCTAAAGCGGCTATCGTTATGGAAGCTTCAACCGGTAAGGTTTTATATGAAAAGAACGGGGAGGAAAGGCATTATCCGGCAAGTACAACAAAAATGATGACACTGATTCTGGCTCTTGAAAATGGCAGCATGGATGACGTAGTGACAGTCAGCGATAACGCCGCTAACACCGAAGGGTCTTCCATGGAGTTAGCAGCAGGGGAACAACTAAAACTGCGGGATCTGCTTTACGGAATCGCCTTGGTTTCCGGCAACGATGCTACCGTTGCCGTGGCCGAGCATTTATCCGGCTCGGTAGAGAATTTTGCCAGACTGATGACGCAAAAGGCCCATGCGATCGGCGCAGTGAATACCAATTTTGTCAATTCCAGCGGCCTGCCGGATCCCAATCATTATTCTACAGCCCACGATTTAGCCCGTATTGCCGCCTATGGTTATAAAAACCCGGCTTTTGCCGAGATTGTCGGCTGCCGCCACCAAACCGTTTCCCGGGAGGGATGGACACAAGAACTGTATAACGAAAATAAAATGCTGAGGAACTATCAGGGCGGCAACGGAGTAAAAACAGGCTATACCATTGCCGCAGGCAGATGCCTGGTTTCCGGTGCCAAACGCGGCAACGTACAATTGATTGCCGTAGTCTTAAATAGTCCGGATATGTGGGAAGATTCCACCGCCTTGCTTGACTTTGGGTTCAGTCAGGTTCAGGCCTTTGATGTTTTTCATGAAGGCGATGTTTTAAAAACCGTAAAAGTTACTCACGGCAAAAAAGATTTTATCAATCTGGTCGCCGGGGAAAATCTTTCCGTGCCGCTGTTTTCTCCCAATGACCGGTCTCGGTTCCAAACGGTATTTGAAGTGCCTGACACGATACAGGCACCTGTCACACAGGGACAGAAAGTCGGTATTGCGAAAGTTCTGTATCAGAATAAGGAGGTTGGCAGAGTCAACTTGGTTGCTGCCGAATCCATCGATCAGAAATCACTCCGGGAATTGCTGCAGGAAATGCGGCAGAAAAAGTAAGACTGGCAGGCATTATAGAACGTACATTGGCTGAAGACAGCTGTTAGAAACTCCTCACAAGGAATCGTGATAATTATTTGTAAATAGTAAAACCTCCTGCCAAAAGAGGTTTTACTCCGGCAGGAGTTTGTATGAAGGAAGGGAATTCTATCCATAAGGGGTTGGTTAATATTATTTACTGGCAGTATGCTAAATCAAGTTATGTCTAACCCGATTGGAAGCATAGAATGATTGGTAGTGACAAAATGTCTAATAGGAGAGTGGTATCATGGAGCAAGAAGCAGGGAAAAACCAGAAGGAAAAATGGCAGGAAAAATTATTAAAAACCCGGTCCATTATTATTTCCGGTGAAATTAATCAGGCATTAGCGGAAAAAGTGACAGCACAGCTTTTGATTCTGCAGGAAATGGGAGACCAGCCGATTAAGCTGTATCTCAATAGTCAGGGCGGCCATGTGGAAGCCGGTGATACGATTCATGACATGATTCAGTTTGTCAAACCCCGCGTTGTCATTATCGGCACCGGCTGGGTAGCCAGCGCCGGTATTACTATCTATCTTGCCGCCGATAAGCAGGACCGTTATTCCCTGCCGAATACCAGGTATATGATTCATCAGCCCTTAGGCGGCGTACGTGGCCCGGCCTCGGATATAAAAATTGAAGCGGATGAAATCGTCAAAATGCGCGGCAGGATTAACAGGCTAATCAGTGACAGCACCGGTCAGCCGTTGGCAAAGGTTGAAAAGGATACCCAAAGAAATTATTGGCTTGATGTACAGGAAGCGAAAGAATATGGCATAGTGAATCAAATTATTAAAACATACGGCGAGCTAACGAATTTATAAAATAGAGTTTCTAAAATAAAGGGACAGGAGCAGCTTTTCGAATTTTCAACGTCGAGACGATGTTCCTGTCCCTTTATTTTAGGAAGGAATAAGACAACGATATACAGAAATTATAAACAGAAATTATGAAAGGATTGCTTCTTTTGGAACAATCCCGGAGAATTTTATCACGACAGTGGAATGAAATTGAGTTCAATCCAATAAGGATTCATAGGAGGAGAGTCTTATTGTGCGTAGATTCATTTGTGCAGTAATGGTTATTTATGTTTCGCTGATTTGTATGCCGGGAGTGTCATATTGCTATGCGGCTGGCTCTAAGACCGAAATGGAGTGGGACTACTTGACTCACAAACAATTTAGAGACCGCTATATTGATACGGTATCACTGCATGTATTTGAGAATATTTCCCAAAAAGCTAACAGGTCTGTATATAGAGGCATTACAGTCACTCGGCCGTATGGGCATATAATTAATGATAATCAACAGACTAAAGACAGTGCTGCAGTCGGTATCGGGCCCGTTTACATGATTCGCAATGAAAAAAAAATTTCAGGGAAGCTATATAAAGCATTCGATATGAGCGGCGGATTTATTGTATATGATAAAACATTTCCGGCTGAAGGAAGAACTTATAATTTTATGTGGCGGATCGGGCCTCGCTTCATTTATAAAATCAGCGAAAATTCTTCAGTAAATGTCGGTTGTATATTCATGCATGTTTCCAATGGCTGTAGGGCGCATAATCCTGGATATAACGCCCGGGGAGTTTCATTGGGGGTTGTAACAAATTTTTAAATTGGAAAAATTCTAATATAAAATACAGGCCGCCCTTTTTGACAGAATAATTGACATGTTGCTAAGCGGTATATTATCTGAGCTTTGCAGTAAAACAAGTTGAAAATGGTAAACATCCAAAAACGTCACCTTGACGACAGTCATTGGTGACGTTTTTTATCTTGCAAAAATCAGGAGTATGAGACGGCAACAATTTTTTAATGCCGCGCACCTTGATGAATTTGTTTGTTCCAAGTTAAGAAAAGACGGTTACAATCTTCTCGACAAATATATTTTGTGGAAAATACAAATATGTACTGTTGGATTTATGCTTTAAAGTATATTATCATGAATTTAAAGAAAAATTAAATAATTTACTGGAGGTCTGTATTATGGCAATTGGAAACAGAGTTTATTTAAAAAAACCAGAGGCGGCAAAGGAATTGCTCGAGGCATTTAAAGAAATACCGGCGTCAAATGTAGCTGATACTATGGGGCGTCTTTGTGCAATGCACCCACGCATTCGCCTTATGTCAAGTCCGGATCAAGCTGTCGCAGTCGGCCGCGCCTTAACCGTTAAAGGGCGTGCAGGGGACAATCTCATGATTCATAAGGCCCTTAATATGGCTAAAGAAGACGATGTGATCATTGCAACAAACGACGCGGGTGAATCCTATCGCTCGCTTATGGGCGAGATTATGTTTACGGTTGCCGCCTATAAAAAGGTTGCGGGTATCATTTTGGACGGTCCGATTCGCGATGTCGATGCGGTGCGCGGCATGAAGCTGCCCATTTACGCGAATGGAACAAATCCGGGTGGCCCGTATAAGGATGGTATAGGCGAGATCAATGTACCGGTCTCCTGTGGCGGGATCAGCATAAATCCCGGCGATATTATTATTATGGATCCCGATGGTATTGTGGTAGTTCCCTTGCAGGATGCGGAAGAAGTTCTCAAGGCGGCAGTGGAATACCATAAAAGTGATGCGGCCAAGGTCACGGCGGCGGCTACGGGCACTGCTAAGCGGGAATGGGTGGAAAAGAAGCTTGCGGCGTACGAGACGGAGATTATTGATGATTATTGTATGAAATGAGGCGGAGAACACAGTGGAAACAATCGCGTTTATGGGCCCTTACGATGCTGCGGTCAAAAAAATCATGAGGAAGATGGTGTCCAAGGACTTCCGCTTTATTGAAGTGACGGATATGAAGGATACGGACCAGCTTAAGGAGGCGCATTATATCATTCTACGAGTACTGCGCATGGAGGGTGGGCTCATCCGTGAACTTCCTTTGCTCAAACTCATCCAACGTTGGGGTGTTGGCTTTGACAAGGTGGATATTGCCGCCGCAGGTGAGAGAAATATTCCTGTAGCGGTGACTCCGGGGATGAATGCTGCTTCGGTGGCGGAGATGGCTGTGCTGCATATGCTGGCTGTTTATCGCAAACTGCTTGTACTGCATGGCAATGTGGTAAACGGCAAATGGCAGCGTCCCGGTATCGCGAGTCATTCCTATACGATTTGCGGTAAAAAGGTGGGCTTGATCGGCCTGGGCAATATCGGGAAATTAGTAGCGAAACAGGTTCAGGCTTTTGGCGCCGAAGTGCAGTATTATGATATGTTTCGCCTACAGCCCGTCGAAGAGCTGCGACTGGGAATACAGTATGTTTCCCTGGAGGAACTTTTAAAAAATTCAGATATCGTGAGCCTGCATATTCCGTTGACGGATTCGACTCGCCATTTGCTCAATAAGGATACGTTCAGGCTTATGAAGAAAAATGCGATTCTCATTAATACGGCCAGAGGTGGTATCATTCAGGAGTCGGATTTGATTGAGGCCTTGAGCAGCCATAAGATTATGGGTGCTGGTCTCGATTGTCTGGAAACCGAGCCGGTCTCAACGGATAATCCTTTGCTAAAGTTGGACAACGTCGTGCTTACGCCGCACATGGGCGGCAGTACAATGGATACCAGTGTCAATATGGCGCGGCATTGCATTGAAAACATTGTGAAAGTTAGTCAGGGTAAACCTCTGCCTACGAGAGACATCGTGAACGCGAAGTATTTACGCGGAAGGCTTACAAAAATCATAAAAAGAGCTTCTGCTGACAGCTATCGTTAGCAGAAGCTTTTTGTGTATGCGCGCACCGATACAGTGGTGAGTCGGCAGAAGATTTTGAAGCTTGGCTGGTATACTCGGTGAATTTTTTCAAAATTGGTCGGGATGTTCTAGGTAGATATGGGACATGTCGATTGCGCTGGCAGATTGGAAATAGTCGTGCAGCAGGCTGCTGAAATATTGTACGTATTTGGGGAAATAGCATTTTTTATGCCGAACGAGGTATAGATTGTGGTACAGAGGCTCGTTTTTATAGAGTAAGGGAAAAATGTTGACATCTTCCGCAATATTCGACAGGGAAGATATAAGATCCATTTGGGTCATAAAACAGGCTGCTAAAGCGTTCGAGCATACCATAGCCGATAAGGCGACATATTTGGCGCGTAAATAGACTTTGGGACTGTAACCCGCTTCTTCAAAGCATTTAGAGATGACTGTGCCTAGACGGTTCGCAATTGACATTACAAAGTACGGCAGTTCGGAAAAATTTTCGAGATGTACGCCGGATAAAGATTTCTGTTTGAGTTCTTCCTTGTTTTTGTAATAGTATTTGTCCAGAAGTTTTTCGGAAATGCAGAGATAGATCTGATCTTGAAGGAGCAGCTCCGTTTGGAGGGTGGGAGGTTCGTCATTTAGGACACAAAGAGCGAGATCCAGTTCTCCTTGAATAATTTTTTTCTGCAGGGCATCGCTGTTTTCATTGATCAGTTCGATTTCAACATTCGGGAATTTTTCGGAGAAATGCGGCAGTAGTTTCGGCAGACAGTTCGAAGCGCGCAACGAACTTGCGCCAAAGCGCAGAAAACCACGTTCCTGAATTTTGAGATCAAAAAAGATATCGCGGATTCGTTTGTCTTGCTGCAGTAAATTGGCTGTAAAATCGCGCAGATACACACCGGCATCGGTAAGCGACATTTTATGATTTCTCGTAAACAACTTAATGCCGTAATACTCCTCCAGCCGGAGAATATGATTGCTGAGCGTCTGCTGCGAGATAAAGAGACGTTCCGCGGTTCGTGTCATGTTCAAATCCTTGGCTAACTCGTTGAAATAATACAGACTATGCAAATTCATATTGTCACCAACTACAAATTTTTTTTGTTGAAAACACAAATATATATCGTTGGATTTATAAATAATTTTATATTACTATGAATTTAATAAAAATTCAAGCAATATTGAAATGTTATACATAGGAGGCTGCGTTTATGAAAATCGGTTTTATTGGATTCGGTGAGGCTGCGTTTAATATTTCTCTGGGATTGAGCAATGAAGGGATAACGGGAATTCGTGCTTTTGATACGATGGCGAATGACGCGACGATGGGAAGGCTGGTTCATTCCCGCTCGCAGAAAGCAAAGGTTGAGCTGGTTGATACAGCCGTAGCAATTGCCAAATGGGCGGATGTGATTTTCGCGGCGGTTCCGTCATCGTTTACTCTGGGGGTTTGCGCGGAAATCAAGGATTTTCTTACAAGTGCTCAGTTATATGTCGATGTAAGCGCTTCGACTCCGAATACGAAGCTTCAAATTTGGGAGCAGATCAAAAGCAGCGGCGTACTTTTTGCCGATGCGGCGATGCTGGGTTCTTTGCCGAAGGACAAGCATAAGGTACCGATTACGGCCAGCGGTAACGGGGCGCAGGCATTGAAGGAGCGGATGACGCCTTATGGCATGAAAGTTACTTTGGCTGGCGAAAAAGCCGGTTCGGCTTCCGCGATTAAGCTGATTCGCAGTATCTACATGAAAGGCATTGCGGCGCTGATGATTGAAATGCTGGAGGCGGCTACAGCTTATGAGGTTGAGCAGGAAGTCGTTGCCTCCCTGGCTAAATCCATGGATGGCATCTCCTTTACTTCTCATCTCGACAGATTGGTTAAGGGGACCGGTATTCATTGTACACGTCGTGCGGCCGAGTTAAAGGGTTCCCTGCAGTTGTTAGCCGATAAAGGGATTTCCTCTGATATGACGGCGGCGGCGAAGCATCGCACCGAGGCGTTGGAAAAGTACGAGTTTGCCAAGCGCTTTGTCGACAAAGATCCGGAGGGGTGGAAAGATATTATTGGTGTGTTGCAGAATGAAAAACAATTGATTACATTCTAGCCTTATGTCGAAACCATCGGATACTAGCGATGTATTTCCAGCTTATATTTTATGAAGGAGGGGAAAAAAGTGGGCGGTCAGGTGAAACTGGTGTTGATGCTGTTTCTCGCAATGGTTATTATGGGGATAGATCGGAGCAGTATCGGCGTTGCGGCGCCAATTATGATGAAAGAGCTAAATATGGATACCGGCTCTATGGGAATTATATTGTCAGCTTTCTTCTGGACCTACGCACTGTGCAATTTGCCGGCGGGCAATCTGGCCGATCGGTTTGGAGCCAAGCGCATTTTAAACGGCGCGGTTGCGATTTGGTCTCTGGCGTCGGCAGCTACAGGCTGTGGGCACAATTTGATTACGATTATGGCGGCTCGTATGGGAGTCGGCGTCGGGGAAGCAGGGGTGTTTCCCGCGAACACAAAAATTGTTGCCGAAGAGTTTCCAACGAATAAGCGTGGTACTGTAACCGGTTTATACTTATCCGGTGCGAGGTTGGGCTATGCGATAACACCGTTGCTCATGGGCTGGCTCATCAGTTTGTACAGCTGGCGTATGGCTTTTATCATTACCGGTCTGGGAAGCTTGCTTTGGTGCGTTGCCTGGGCTTTCCTTTATCGAAAAGATGAAAGAAAAGAACGACAGGATACCGCTGAAAAAGAGACTGTTCAAAAGGTCGCCATACCTTGGCTGAAACTTCTTACTAATCGGTGTGCGCTAGGCCTGTTTTTCACTAAGTTTGCCAGCGATTATCTGTATTACATGTTTTTGACCTGGGTTCCCTCGTATCTCGTCATGGAACGAGGCTTTTCGCTTTTCAAAATGGGTGTTTCCGCATCAATCCCTTTCTTGGCGGCGTTTATTATTCAGCCGGTAGCGGGTTATGCATCGGATTTTTTAATCCGAAAAGGCTTTGGCGTTACTTTCGCAAGAAAAGGAATTCTCGTTTTGGCGCAGCTTTGCGGCGCTTCGATTATGGCGGTGAATTTTGTTGACGATCCGGTGATTGTGGTTGCCATATTGACATTAAATATTGCGGCAGGTTCGACGATCGGCGGTATGCTGTTTACGTTGGCGACTGAAGTGGCGCCGGCGGGAATGACGGGTACCGTAGCCGGCAGCATGAATACGATAGGAGCGCTTGCGGGAATTCTCGCCCCGGTGCTTACGGGTTTTGTGGTTAAGGCTACAGGCAGTTTTCAATTGGCATTGATGTCCAGCGGCAGCCTCCTGCTTCTAGCTGTTTGCGCGGTATTGTTTGTTATTCCGGCGGTTAAGCCGATGAGTTTGAAATAAAAATTGGAGGGAGCGAGCGTATGGTGAGGCAAGTTGATTTATGGATTCGCAAGGGAATGGTAATAGATCCGGCAAGAAATTTACAAGAAGAAGCGGATGTATTTGTACAAGGCAATCGAATTGTCGATGTTCCCCCAGGGGAAACCGTTACCGCCAAAAAAATTATCGACGCGGCGGGGTTGTTGGTCTTTCCGGGATTGATCGATAATCATGCCCATGTTTTCTGGGGGGGAACAGCGATAGGGATTCATCCGGATTCATCGTGCCTGCCTCAGGGCGTGACGACTGTAGTTGATCAGGGAAGCGCCGGCATAAATAATTTTGACGAATTCGCACGTTCCATTATGCAGTTCAGTCAGGTACGAATCTTCGCCTATCTGCATGCGGCTCCGGCCGGATTGGCGACGCTGCCGTATTCTATGGAAGCGGTGAATCCGAAAAATTTTGATGGGGAAGCGATCGACCGCCTTTTTAGAAAATACCCACATAAACTCGTTGGCTTAAAAATCCGGCAGAGCCGGGAAGTCGTCGGCGATCTGGGGTTATCGCCACTAACAGCGATGCTTGATATAGCCAATCGGCTTGAGGAAAAGCCGAGAATCGTTGTGCATACGACAAACTCACCGGAATCAGCGGAGAAGATCGCAGATTTATTACGCCCGAACGATATTTTCGCTCATGTCTATCAAGGAAAGGGAAGCACGATTCTCGATGCTCGGGGCAAGGTGCTGCCGGCGGTGCGGGCAGCGAAAAAAAGAGGCGTTTTGTTTGATACGGCGGATGGACGGGGGCACTATGCCTTTTCCGTAGCGAAGGCGGCGCTGCAAGATGGTTTTACACCGGATATCCTGAGTACGGATTTGGTTAAGGCCAGCGCGTACGACCGGTCGGTGTTTGGTTTGCCGCTTATTTTGACAAAATATTTAAATATGGGAATGCCCTTATACGATATCGTAAAAGCGTGTACGGTCACGCCGGCCAAGACCTTAAATATGGAAGGAAAAATCGGCTCCTTAGCGCCGGGAGCCTATGCGGATATTGCCCTTTTTAAATTAAAGGAAACGGAATTCGCGCTTACCGATGTTTTTGATAAAATGCTGCCGTGCCAAAATCTGCTTTTACCGCAGTTGACGGTAAGCGACGGTCAGATTGTTTACGCCAATTTCGCCGCCGTTGAAAAGTAACCTATATATCATAGTCAAACCATCATTCTTAGCGGGAAAGCCTACACGCTGTTTTTAGAAAATAATGATTTATACGCAGAATCATTCAATAGGTAAGGAGAGATTGAATTGGAACGCAGGAAAATAGGAATTGTGGCTCTATTGACCGTAATGATGATGATTAATACCTTTGATCGCGGTGCGCTGGGAGTGGCGGCGCCGATTATGATTAAGGATCTGGGAATTGATGCGGGGCATATGGGAATAGCCTTATCCTTTTTTTCTATGTGTGCCATTTTATTTATTGTACCGGAGATCAAGCCTTTGGAATTTAAAAAGATAACTGCAGAATGAAAGGAGGATTTGCGATGAACGAAGAATATCGCGAGAAATTGTTGGGGATTTTTCCGGAGATCAATTGGATTCAAGCTGAAACGATAAGGGCGGCAGTGATTCGGTGCCATGCCCATGTTATGGAAAAGAGTGAATGGACGCTTGATGATTATGATAAAATGCCGTTTATTAAATCGTTTGCCGGCTGCTCGGTGTCTTGTCTGCAGCATACCCGTGTTGTGACCCGCATGTGCAAGATGCTCATGGATGAATATAACGAAGCCTATAAGGAACATGGATATCATTTAGACAGTGATACGGTCTTGGCGGGTGCCATTTTGCATGACATCGGTAAGTTTCTCGAGTGGGAAAAGACGGAAAGCAGCCTGGCCGTAAAATCGAAACAGGGAAAATTGCTCCGGCATCCGATTTCGGGTGCGATTGTAGCAGCGATGCAGGGATTGCCGGATGCAGTCGTCCATTGTATATTTGTACATTCTACGGAAGGAAATACTGCGCAGCGTACTCCGGAGGCCATGCTGGTATACAAGGTGGATGAAATGAATTTCGACTGTATCCGCTCGGCAATGGGCGTTTTACGTTAATTGAGCAGTGATTTGACTGGGAGAGGGGGGATCGCTAATGCAAGGGGGTAAAAAAGAATACATATCAGTTTGGGGAGATACTGTGGATTTTAAGGAACTATTGATTGGCATGTTTGCCGGTGCAATGATTGGCTATGCCAGTTTTGCCGGTGGAATATGGTTTCTTCGACAGTTTTTTTCAAGTTTGCCAAAAGGATTATTTATGGGATACGCTTTGCTTTTTGGGATTGCCGGTTGTTTAATCGCGGGCGGCGTAGCAGCAAAAGCCTTTAAGGCAAAAAGAATTTTCCTTGAAGATTCTTCTTGCGTGGATTTGCGGACAACCTTGGAGGATTTAAATCTTGATCTTAGTCGAGAAGCCGAATATCTAAAATACGTACCGGCCGATGTTCAGGAAGAAATGAAAGAACTACAACTTTATCAATTGTTTTCCAAGGAAAGCGACAATAATCCAGCAAGTAATTTCCCTCGAAAGTGAGCATCCACCTGCAATTTCAATCAGGGATGCAGCATCTGTGCAAGCGGAATCTGACGGATAAGGAGAGGAAACAATGGAAACTACTTTGGCGTACGAAATCTTATGGGGGCTGGGCGGCGCCTTGCTGGGCGGAATCATTTTTTGTGCCATTGGGCTCATTGCAGGCACCAGTGAAACCGCAACCGTTGCTCCGGCTACACTGTTGATAATATTTCTGGGATTTCCGCCAGTCGCCATCTTTACTTTTTGTCTTACGGCTTTTGTAGCGAAACATATTATTCATGCAATTCCAACGGCATTGCTGGGGGTACCCGGCGATACCCTGGCGGTTCCTTTGCTTGATCCTTGTTCGGCTTTGCGCCGTTTGGGCTTGCCGCATATAGGATTGCAAAAAATGATTTCGGCCGGTGTTATCGCGTCGTTTATTTCGATTCCGGTTTCGGTGGGATTTGCCATGATATTGGCTCCTTACGGCGAGATTGTTAAAGCCTGGGCCGGACCAATCTTTACGGTTGTAGCGGTGGGCCTTGCCTACAGTTCGGCCGGTAAGTGGAGCAGTATTTGCATGATTATTCCGTTCGCCTTCTTTTCCCAGATTTTAAACAAAGCAGCCATTGACGTAACGGGAAAGGGCGTTGTAATTTGCATTTTTTTAGGAATGGCAATGGGGCCGATGTTTGTCGATGTTTTGACGGCATTATCCCCCCTTTCGAAGCACAAGGCGGCAACACAGTCTCCTAAGCAGTTTTGGCTGGCACCGGATTTAAAAACATGGTCCGGTTATTTTCCGAGTCCTTTAAAAATTTTATCTAGAAAACAACAGCTATACACCTTATATACGGTTCTGTTTTCCGTTGTAACGTTCGCCAGCAGCGCCGTAGGGATCACTGTTTTAGTCGGAGAGGTTGTTCAATCGCGGGTAAAGAGTTTTTATGAAAAATTAACGACGGCCGTTGCCGTCATGAATGCTGCTACCGAGGGGACGTATCTCGCCGAAATTTTAGTTCCTCTCGTTGCCTTTGGCATTCCGTTGAGTTCGGTCGCTGCGGGGGCGGCATTCCCGTTATTTAACGCGCCGCCGATATTCACCAGTAAACCGGTGGTCAATAATTTACACAATCTTTTGACGCCGATGCAGTTTTTATGGTACGGTTTGTTGTCGGTCGGCGTGGGTTCGCTTATATCCTATCCGCTGGCAATGAATTACGCGAGGTCCGCTAGCGTCTGGGTCATGCGCAATATCAGCCAGGAAGCGCTGCTCACGATGTTTGCCGGTTTGTTTGTTGTCCTTTGCTATTTTGAAGCGCAGGGTATCGGTATTGCAATTGCCGTTCTGATTGGTTTTTTCAGCGGTATATTGAATAAGTATTTTGGAATGAATACGGGCGTACAGTTTATGGCCTATTTTGCGGCGCCTTGGATCGTATTGCAGCTATTTGGCATGAAGTAGGGAGTTTAAGGGGATTTTCCGGATCGTAAGTAAAAAAGATAAGCCGAATTTGCTGGGAGGGGATAAGATGGATGCTTCTTTATTGTCGCGGCGCAGTTTCATTGCAAGAACAGGTGGCGCTCTGGTTGGTTTGTATGGACTCGATATGTCAGAAGCGGCTCTGGCCTTTGAAAATGAGTCAATAGAAGTGCCTTTTTCGTCGGGAACCGATTATCCGGCGTTCAAGGTTCCGGCAAATGCCTGTGATTGCCATCATCATATTTATGACAGCCGTTTTCCGATTGATCCTAAAGCGGCGCTCCGTCCTCCGGATGCAACGGTCGCCGACTATCGTCTGTTACAAAAGCGACTGGGAACAACTAGACATGTGATCGTACAGCCGTCAACTTACGGAATTGACAACCGCTGTTTAGTGGAAGCGTTAAAGGAATTTGGCTTGGAAACAACGAGAGGGATTGCCGTTGTAAATAGCGATGTCACCGACGAACAGCTCGAAGGCCTTCATCAGGCCGGTGTGAGAGGAATTCGTTTTAATTTTTCCGTACCGGGAGAAGCGACGAGCTGGGATATGCTAAAAGGACTGTCGGATCGTATTGAACCTCTGGGCTGGCATATTCAAGTTGTCGCAAAAGCTGAACAAATTTTTGAAAATCGTGCTGTATGGCCTGAAATCAAATGTCCAATTGTATTTGATCACCTAGGGCATATTCCGTCGATTTCCCATCCGGCCTTTGGCGTACTGGAAGAGTTGCTTAGGGAGGGAAATACCTGGATTAAACTTTCCGGAGTTTATATTTTATCGAAGGTAGGAGCTCCAAGTTACAGTGATCGCAAGGAGGTTTTTGTCTCTTACGTAGCAACAGCGCCCGAGCGCTTAGTTTGGGGAAGTGATTGGCCGCATCCTACGAGCAGTCTTACCAATAAGCCGAATGATGCTAACTTGTTAAATCTTTTATTTGAATGGGTTCCCGATGAGGCAGTTCGCAATCGTATTTTGGTAACGAATCCTGAAAAACTTTATGGATTTTAGTTGATTTTTTGCTGGATGTCTGTCGTGAGTACGGAACATTCCCAGTTATTCATGTTGTAGCATCGGCCGTTTTTCAGCCTAAGATTTTTCCATGAAAATGCCCTGCCTTTTTTGACAGAATAATTGACATGTTGCTAAGCGATATATTATAATGAACTAAAAGCTAATTATTTTAACAACAATGAATAGAAAGAGTAGTCATGTAATCCTTTAGTACAGCGAGCCGATGACCGGGAACACCGGAGGTGGGATGATCGGCCTAGAGAGCATGGTGAATGGTTCTATGAGTTGACCACCGAAAAGTTTGAATATTTTAAACTGAGTAGGCTGGGACGGCTGCCTTCGTTATTAGGCTAGAGTATCGGTTGGCAATTTTGTTATCTTGTACTTGAACTGAGATGGGAAATTATAGTTTCCTAAATTAGGGTGGTATCGCGAAACCATTTCGCCCCTGCAACGGGGTCGGGATGGTTTTTTTGTTTTATATATCTAAAGTTTAGAATCACCATAATTTTTACCCACGGCAGTTTGCAAAAAAAATAGGAGATGAATACAATGAGTTCGAAAGAAAGAGCAAAAGTCATTTTGGACGAAAAGGATATTCCCCGGCAGTGGTATAATATTTTGGCGGATATGCCCAATAAACCGGAACCTTATCAAAATCCGGCCACAGGGAAATCACTTCAACCCGAAGACTTAGCAGCTGTTTTTCCCAAAGAAATCTTAAAGCAGGAAATGTCTACGGACAGATGGATTGACATTCCCGAGCAGGTGAGTGAGATGTATCTGCAGTGGAGGTCTACGCCGCTCTATAGAGCCCGGAATCTTGAAAAAATACTGGATACACCTGCGAAAATTTATTATAAATTTGAAGGCACAAACGCTACCGGCAGTCATAAATTAAATACGGCGCTGCCGCAAGCTTACTATAACAAGCAGGCAGGAATTAAACGCCTTACAACCGAAACCGGAGGTGCCCAATGGGGGAGCGCTCTTAGTTTGGCGTGTAACTTTTTTGGCTTGGACTGTACGGTCTACATGGTGAAGGCCAGCTTTGAGCTAAAAGCATCCAGGCGGTCGTTTATGAACACCTTCGGGGCAACGGTCATTGCAAGTCCCAGCCAATTGACTCGTGCCGGTAAATTAATTTTGGAGAAGGATCCGGATTGCTCGGGAAGTTTAGGCATAGCGATTAGTGAAGCCATGGAAGATGCGCTACATCATCCGGATACGAATTATTCATTAGGCAGTGTGTTAAACCATGTTTGTATGCATCAAACGATTATTGGGCTGGAAGCGAAGAAACAAATGGAGATTATGGGCCAGTACCCGGATGTTGTTATTGCCTGCTGCGGCGGGGGGAGCAACTTTAGCGGGATGGCATTTCCTTTTTTGAAAGATAAATTGACGGAAGGCAAGAAATTAAGAGCGGTTGCCGTCGAGCCGAAAGCCTGTCCGACATTAACCGAAGGTTCTTTTGAGTATGACTACAGCGATACCGGAAAAGTTGGCCCTATGGTGAAAATGTATACCTTGGGACATTCCTTTGTTCCCGGGGCAAAACATGTTGGCGGTTTGCGATATCATGGCGCTTCGCCAATTATAAGTCAGTTATATGCGGATGGCATAATTGAGGCTGCGGCATATACACAAAATGAGATATTTGACGCTGCCGTATTTTTTGCTAAAGCGGAGGGAATTGTTCCGGCACCTGAATCAGCCCATGCAATCAAAGGAGCTATCCACGAAGCATTGCTCGCTAAAGAGGCTGGAAAGGGAGAAGTCATTTTGTTTAATCTGAGCGGGCATGGCTACTTTGATTTTTCCAGTTATGATTATCACTTTAAGGGTCAAATGGAAGATTAGTGCAATCCGGTAAATGAACGCAGGATGGTTTCAGCTTTTGTGTAATATAAAGCTGGGACCATCTTTTTTTTGATTCGGCAAGGAACTGGCCAATAGCTAAATTCAGCTAATTTACTGGGGAACTTCTATATGATTTCCGAAGCTGAGTTAATAGTTATTTGTCAGAATAAGCAGGTTTTTGGGGATAAATTGTGGAAGTCAATTCGTATGAAATATCTCCTAACGCGGATAGGCCAAAGGGGAAATGGGGCGTGAAAGTAATTTTGATTATAGCGGCAGGAAAGGTGTGAAGACGTGAGGCGGAAGGAAGAGACCAGGGAAAACTTTCAAGTGATGGAATTGCGGCAAAAGTGTGAAGAACTGCGGCAGATTAAAGAAAAATTGGAAAAAAGTGAAGCAATGTACCGGTTTTTTGCTGAAAACTCGGTGGATGCGATGTGGCACCTCGACAACCGTTTCCAGTTTGTTTATGTGTCACCGGCGGTTCAAACTATCTTGGGCTATCAAGTCGAAGAAATCGTCGGGCGCTCTCTCTTCAGCATACTTACGCCGGAATCAGGCAGTGAGGTTAAAGGAGGATATTCCCAGGTTGCATATTTGCAGGAGTTAAAGCAGACCTGGGGAAGTTCTACCTATACTGTGGAGGCGATTCACAAGGACGGGCACCATATTTGGCTGGAGGTGACTGTCAATCCTATATTTAGTTCCGACAACCGTCTGATGGGATATGTCGGTATTACACGGGATATCAGTGAACGCCGAAAAAACGAAGAAGTTATCTACCACTACGCTTTTTATGATTCACTCACGAATCTGCCTAACCGGAGGTTGTTTGATGCCGTATTGGAAGAAGCCGTTTCGCGCAAGGCGCAATTCGAGAATTCGTTTGCTGTTCTGTTTCTGGACATCGATGGCTTAAAAAAGGTTAATGATGCATATGGTCATACTGCCGGCGATTTATTGCTGCAAGTGGTGGCCAAGCGGCTTCGTCACACGGTACGGCACAAGGATTTTGTTGCCCGGCTGGCTGGTGATGAATTTACTGCAATCCTGTCGGGGGGAGGCGACAGCAGCGTAGCCGGGCTCATCGCGACCCGTCTGATTGAGAATTGTTGTCGGCCTATTGTTATTGGTGGACACAGGATAACGATAGGTGTAAGCATTGGTGTAAGCTTTTTTCCGGCAGATACCGACAATGTTGCTAATCTGGTTCATTATGCCGATCAGGCCATGTACAGGGCGAAAAAATTAGGGGGCAGCAGGTATAATATATACGAGGATGGCTCGGTTGTGCCTTAGAGCCAGCTGTGTATTATGTATATTGGTATGATTTGAAAGCGAACATTGCAGCAAATGTTGTGGTAAAGGCAGAATAACACAGGCGCTCTGTCCCTGCGTATTTAAGGAGAAGAAGAAAGATGATTATATTTAAAAGTGAACAGGAAATAGAAAAGATGCATGCAGCAGGTAAAATACTGGCCTCGTGCCATAAAGAGATTGCAAAGATGATCAAACCCGGCATTAGTACGCTGGAAATTGATAAATTTGTCGAAGAATATTTAGCCGACTGGGGTGCTACAGCGGAACAAAAAGGCTATCAGGGGTATCCCTATGCGACTTGTGCTTCGGTTAATGATGAAATTTGCCATGGATTTCCTAACGGCAGACCACTCAAAGACGGGGATATTGTGACAATTGATTTTGTGGTTAATTTAAAAGGCGGTCTTGCTGATTCGGCCTGGACTCATTCCGTAGGCAATATTTCCGCTGCAGCAAAACATTTAATGCAAATTACGAAAGAATGTATGTATAAGGGGATTGAGCAGGCACAGGAGGGAAACCGGTTGGGCGATATCGGGCATGCTATACAAACGTATGCGGAGAACGCAGGGCTTTCGGTTGTTAGAGATTTTACGGGACATGGTATCGGCAGAGTGATGCATGAGGACCCGGCGGTTCTTAATTACGGCAGACCCGGCAGAGGCCTTAAGCTGAAAAGGGGCATGGTTATAACCATTGAACCAATGGTTAATATCGGTTCGTTCCATTGTACAATAGATCAGAACGGCTGGACGGCAAGAACAGTTGACGGTCAGCTTTCGGCGCAATATGAACATACGCTTGCGATTACGCCGAACGGACCATTCATTTTAACTGCGCAGTGATATATGTGGTTAGGTTGATGAAGCAAAATAAGGAAGAGAGGATTATATGAGAAAACTTGCTGCTATTTTAAGTTTAATTGCTGTTATGGCGGTATCTCTTCTTCTGGGAGGCTGCAGCACGCAGCAAAAACAAGACTCTGCCCAAAAGACAGGCCAATTGCAAAGTATTACCATTGGGGTTATGCCGGATGTAGATTCCATTCCGTTTATTATTGCTCAGGAAAGAGGCTATTTTAAAGAAGAGGGCGTCACGGTAACCCTTAAGTATTTTAAAAGTGCCGTAGATCGGGATAGCGCCCTGCAAAGTGGGAACCTGGACGGGGCTGTTTCCGACATGCTGGCGGAAACGTTTGCCAAAAACGGCGGCTTTAATACCAGGATTACCTCCCTGACAACAGGCAGTTATAAACTGGTAGTAAACAAAGAGGAACCAGCGAGCACTATCCAGGAGTTAAAGGGAAAAGATGTGGCAATTTCAAAAAATACGATTATTGAGTATGTAACCGATAAGATTGCGGCTAAGGGAGGATTAGCTCCCGCCGATATCAATAAAATTATCATTCCCCAGATCCCTGCCCGTCTGGAAATGCTCCAAAACGGTAAAATATCCGCGGCAACCTTACCGGAGCCTATGGCCAGTATTGCCGTTAAAAACGGCGGCAGGGTACTGGAAAGTTCAGATCAATTGGGGATCAGTCCCGGAGTAATGATTTTTACTGCCAAATCAGTCAAAGACAAGGAAAAAGAAATTCAGGCTGTGTATCGTGCCTATGGCAAAGCGGTGGATTATTTATCCCGCGAGCCGATGTCAAGTTATATTGATTTGATTATTGAAAAGGGAGGTTTTCCGAAAGATATGAAAGAGGCGCTTGTTTTGCCTCAATACAAGAAGGCTGCAGCACCGCAGCCCAATGATATCGAAGCAGTAATCGCCTGGCTTAAGGAAAGACAGTTAATTCAGCAGGGGTATTCTTATACGGAGCTGGTTGACGACCGGTTTGTGAGGTAAAATGACAATGATCCGTATTCGCAATTTAACTGTTGCCTATCAATTGGCGGGGGAAAAGCATACGGCTTTGCAGCATATAGATTTGGAACTTCCCGAGGGGGCTACCTGTGCGATTATCGGTCCCTCCGGCTGCGGAAAATCAACACTGCTCAAAGTGATCGCCGGCATCATTACGGACTACGACGGCCTAGTTGAAATCGGGGGACAGCCGGTGACGCCCCGGAGACAAAAGATTGGCTTTATTCCTCAGGATTATGGACTGCTGCCCTGGAGAAATGTATATGACAATATCTGTCTCGGTGTAAAAATCAAGCAGCAAATGAACAGCGCGCTAAGGGAGTCACTGGGCTTTTTGCTGCAGCAATTGGGGCTGGAAGGGCTGGAGAAGCGTTATCCCGGAGAGTTAAGCGGCGGGCAGCAGCAGCGAGTGGCATTGGCCAGAGGTTTTCTGCTGAATCCGGACTTGCTGCTGATGGACGAGCCGTTTTCAGCGCTGGATGCGATGAGCCGGGAAGAAATACAAGATCTATTTTTGCATGTTTGGCGAAAACATGATGTTTCGACCATACTGGTTACTCACCAAGTAGAGGAAGCCGTCTATTTGGGACAGAAGATTCTGGTTTTGTCTCCTTCTCCCGGGAGAGTCAACCAAGTTATTGATAATCCTCTTTTTGGCAGGGAAGATATTCGAAATCAGCCGGAGTTTTTTCAGCTGTGTTTATCTTTGCGCAAAACGATAAAAGAGGATTGGTCAAAATGAAAAAACAAGTAACAGGGGTCTGGTATCTTTACGGCGTACTCATTTTTATAGGCTTATGGCACGCGATTGCCTTTATGGTACAGCTTCCGATTATTCCATCTCCCTGGAGTGTGGCGCAAAACCTATTGCAAATATTCACGGCGAAGATTGCCCTTCATGGCCTTTATAGTCTGTGGCGCATTGCCGCGGGCGTTTTATTGGCAGTGACGGTGGGCATTCCGCTCGGTCTTTGTATGGGGTATTTTTCGCAATGGGATCGGGGGTTATCACCCCTTATTTATTTAGCTTATCCTATTCCTAAAATCGCATTGCTTCCCATTATGATGCTGCTTTGCGGTCTGGGAGATTTATCCAAGGTTCTTATGATTTTTCTAATCGTTGTTTTTCAGGTGATTGTCGCCGTACGGGACGGTGTGAAAGGCATTCCCAGGGAAACGTATTATCCCCTTTATTCTTTAGGGGCGGGGTATATGGATATTTTTCGGGAAATTCTCATTCCGGCCTCTATGCCGAATTTTTTGACGTCCCTGCGGATCGCTATGGCGACAGCCATATCCGTGTTGTTTTTTACCGAAACCTTTGGCACTCAATACGGAATGGGGTACTTTATCATGGACGCCTGGATGCGGGTAGACTATTTGGAAATGTATTCGGGAATTGTTGTGCTAAGTATTATCGGTCTTATTTTATTTGGCACGCTGGACTATATGGAACGGAAAATGTGCTGTTGGCAGTATAAATAATCCCGCGGTTATATCTCATAGGAAAATTCGGGCGGGCGGGCAGCTTTTTGGCTTAACTGATAATTGATTGCGTCAGTAATGCTGGAAATTCCGGCAGAGATCTGCGCTTCGTCCGTTTGATATACGCATAAGCGAATGCCGTTTTTTTGTTCAAAGTTCGGCAAGTACCAGATATCGCCGCCTTGGAGCAGGATATTCTTGGTCTGCAGACTCGCGGCGATCCGGGGAAAACTTATTTGCTCAGGCAATTCCACAAAGATAAGGGGACAATGACTGGAGTGCTGCCAAGTTGCTTCGGGAGGCAATTGCTTACAAGCATGGGCGAGGGCGGCAATGCGGCTGTAATAAAAGTGATTCATTTTTTTTACATGGTGAGTGTACATGCCGTTTTTTAAAAACATAGCGAATGCTCCCTGGAGTATAGCCGAGGTATAAGGATCAACACAGCACTTATATTCCAGAAATACATTTCTAAAGGATTGCGGCAATAATACTGCACCGAGGCGCAGCCCCGGCAGGCAGACTTTCGAATAACTTTTAACATAAATGATATGTTCCGAATTATCCATTGCATATAAAGGGTCTGTTTTGGCGTCAGCATTAAATTCGGCTAAATAATCGTCTTCTACAATGTAAACATCGTATTTACGCGCTAAAGCTAAAATCGCTTCTTTCTCTTTGCCGGAATAAGATGCACCGGTAGGGTTTTGGTAACGCGGCATCGTATAAAAGAATTTTATATTCCCATTTTTAAAAAAACTTTCCAGTTTGTCAAAGCTGATTCCGTTGTAATTTCTCCTTATACCGATTGCAGTAACCCCGGAATTTCTTAAAGATTTTAAAATGCCGGCATATGTAGGCTGTTCGACTAACACGGTGGTTTTTCCGTTAGGGAAGGGCATTCTGACCAGAATATCAATGGTTTGCTGCGCGCCGGCGGTAATATATATATTTTCCGGCTTCTCAAAAATCTGAACATCCTGCAATTGTCTGGCCAAGGCTGTCCGTAAAGCGGGCAGCCCTTGTTTCTCGTTATACATTAATGATTTTTCCTGGTATACATCCAATGATTGATTAATGCAATGACGAAATTCCCAATAAGGGATTATTGCGGTTTCAGGCATCATCGACGCAAAATCAATAAATGATAGATTGGAAGGCTGAATCTGGCTGTTATTTACGACAAAATAGCCGCTCTTGGGAATAGAATATAAAATGTGTTTATCCTCCAGTTCACGATAAGCGCGGATGACAGTGGCTTTACTGCAGTGAAACAGCAGCGCCATTTCCCGGATGGAGGGGATTCTATCGCCGCTGTGCAGCCGCTTGCTGTTAATTTCTGTTTGCAGATAGTTTATGATTTGATTATATTTCATGCTATTTTTTCTCCATTCTGTACCGGTACAATGAAAAAATAACTCCTTGCAGCTCAAAAATTCCGTAGTTATACTAAAACTGTACCACTATTATATAGCTTTCATCAAACTTATGAAAGGATTGAGGCTGCTTGAATAAGTTAAATCATAAAACGTTAATTGGGAGGTTGGGTGCTGCCGGATTTATTTCTGCAGCAGACAATTGGGTTATTTCCCCTGTTTTACCGGCAATCGCATCCGGGTTCGATGTCTCGGTTTCCCAGGCCGGAGTGATCTTGACGGCCTATCTGCTGCCTTATGGAATCATGCAGCCTGTTTATGGCTTTCTCAGTGATTGCTGGGGAAAAGCAAAACTGCTGCAAGGGATTGTTGCGGGGCTTGCTGTAGGCACAGCCGGCTGCTTTATGGCAAATTCCTTATGGGCATTATGCTGCTGGCGGTTCGTTACCGGTTTCTTTGCGGCGGGAATTATTGCTGTTTCTCTGGCATTGATCGGGGATACTGTTTCAGTTTCAGAGCGGCAAAAGAATGTGGGAATGTTTATGGGAATTGTTTTTCTCGGTCAGGGGTTAAGCGCCGGACTTGGCGGCATATTTGCCCAATATGTCAGCTGGCGCACCGCCTTTGCCTTCTTTGCCGCCGCGGCTGCCGGTACAGTGCTTCTTTTGCAAAAATTGCCTCCCGGTTTGTCTGATTCTACCGGCCATAGTTTTTTCGCGGAAATCAAGCGGGTAACACTGTCGTCAACAGGAAAAGTGATCTTCCCGTTAGCTTTTTTTGCCGGATTTTTATTACTTGGATCTTATAGTTATCTGGGGGCATTTTTTCATGAGATTGCCGGGTTGACTTACCTGCAAGTGGGGATCGTCATTATGCTCTTTGGCTTTGCCTGCTTTCTGGCCGGGGGGCAAGTCGGCAGGCTGGGACAAAAAATTGGACAAAAAAAGACAGTCGCGGCGGGCGGCTGTCTGGCTTTACTTACAGCTGTACTATTAACCATGTTCCCCTGCCGGGCAGTCGGGTGTTTAGCGACAATCAGCTTGGGCGTTAGCTATATTTTTATTCAATCGACGTTAGCGACAATCGCCTTTGATGTCTCAAGCAACAGCAAGGGACTTCCTTCGGCGTTAATTGGGCTGGGGCTTTTTGGCGGCGGCGGTTTCGGTACTATGTTTAATAGCTGGCTGCTTTCCCAAAGCAGCTATTTGGTTTTATGGCTGACTTTTGGTGCCGGAATTTTGATTTTTATGTTGGCTGCGATTCGATTCCTGGTTGATGAAGCGGAGCAGAGGTGTTAATGAATTACATTATTAGAAGCGGCAGCAGGGATATAGAAAAGGCTATGGACAAAATGTCGCTAAGTGAATTAAGATAAGCTGGAAAAGATAAGTGTGGTGAACAGTAAGATTGAGTCTTGAGGTGATCAAGCGTGACAGCGAAGATTTTATTTGTAGCCCCCTTTGCCGGGCTGGAAAAGTTGGCAAAGGAAGTTGTAGCGGAGCGGTTTGCTGATTCGGCGCCTTTTATTCAGGTAATCAAGGGCGATTTGCAAGAAGGTATGGCTGTCGTTAAGCAGGCTGTGGAAGACGGGGTTGAAGTTATTGTTAGCCGGGGCGGCACAGCAACCTTGATTGAGAAAAATGTGAATATACCGGTTGTGCACATTCAGGTTACGGTAATGGATGTTTTACGCGCTCTAAGGCAAAGCGGCCAAAGTCCCGGAAAAATCGGGATTGCCGGTTTTGAAAATATCATTTATGGCTGTGAGGATTTAGCGACACTTCTTGGTATTACCTTTGTGGAAATAGCATTACAAAATGAAGCTGAGGCACCGGGAAAAATTGCTGCCGCGGCCCAAAATGGCCTGGAACTTATCGTTGGCGATGCCATATCAACAAAATTGGCGGCTCGTGCCGGTGTAAAGGGGTCTTTGATCCAATCCGGCAAGGAGGCGATTTATAAAGCGATTAACGATGCTGGATTAATCGCGCGGATCCGGCGTGAGGAGCAAGAAAAATCAGAGCTGCTGCGCACGGTAATTGATGCGTCTGCCGAAGGCATTATTGCAATTGATGTGAATGAAAGGATTACTATTTTTAATCCGATGGCGGAAAAATTTTTTCAGGTATCCCACTTCGACGCTATTGGCAATCAGCTGCAAACAGTCATACCGCAATTTTTTTTGCCGGGGAATGATGATTCTGCGGAAAAAACGGCGGATATACAACGCGTCGGTGATAAGACACTGGCGATTAAGCATAGCCGGATTAAAGTCAATGATGAAAATATCGGCATTATTTATACATTCCAAAATGTTTCGCAGCTGCAGCAATTGGAGCAAAATGTCCGCAAAAAGCTGCACGCCAAAGGCTTGGTGGCTTATATAAAAATGTCCGATATTGTTGGCTCGACGCCGGTTTTTAATGCGTTAAAACGCAAGGCGATGAAGTATGCATTGACGCAGTCGACGATTTTGATTACAGGAGAATCAGGTACGGGTAAGGAAATGCTGGCACAAAGTATTCACAATGTGAGCAGGCGGGCCGACGGCCCCTTTGTTGCCGTAAATTGCGCGGCATTGCCGGAAAATCTGCTGGAAAGTGAATTATTCGGTTACGAGGAAGGTGCGTTTACCGGCGCCAGAAAAGGCGGCCGGCAGGGGTTGTTCGAACTGGCCCATGGCGGTACGCTTTTCTTAGATGAAATTGGTGAAATGCCGTTGTTTTTACAGCCAAGAATACTGCGTGTACTGCAGGAAAAAGCGGTCATGCATTTGGGCGGCGACAGCGTTATTCCCATTGATGTACGCATTATTGCTGCCACTAACCGCGATTTAGCAAAATTAATCGCAGAAAATAAATTCCGGCAGGATCTTTATTACCGGCTCAATATATTGCGCCTTCATATGCCGCCATTGCGGGAAAGGGCAGATGATATCCCGCTGCTGGCAAAACAAATGATTAAGAAAATGAATCAAATCAATGGGAAAATTACGGGGATCAATTTAGCAGCCAGGGAATATTTAAAGCAATGTGACTGGCCGGGTAATATCAGACAATTGGCCAATACGATAGAACGGGCTATGCTATTAAGCGGCGGGCCGGCTATTACGAAGCAGGATATCATGGAAGCCTGTGATGAAGCAGGCGAGCCGGCAGCGGAAAGAGCCGGTGAAAAAAGCAACAAAGACAGTCTGGCGATGGTGGAACAGGAGACGTTATTGCGGGTACTGCGGGAAGAAGAATATAATTATAAGCGCGCCGCGGCCAGATTGGGAATTCATCGGACGACGTTATGGCGAAAACTAAATGCCAAGGCAGCAAAAGAATAATTTTGCTGCACATTGCATTAAACATGTTGCAAAACGCAGCATGTTTTTTTATGGGGGAAAAATGAATGCAGTATTTTCAGGGGAAATCATGTTGGCACGGAATTTGCAGTAATATATAGCGGGACGTAATAGAGGAAGGGGATAGTGATGGTAAAATTAGCGGTTATTGCCGATGATATAACCGGTGCGAATGATACGGCAGTACAATTTGCTAAGCATAATATAAGAAGTCGTGTAAGAATCGATTTTGATCAGCAAAAATTATTGCACGAACCGGCGGATGTTATTGTTGTCGATACGGAGAGCAGGGATATTGCGCCGGCAGAAGCTTACCGGAAAGTGAAAACAGTCTGCGAAGCTTTACAAACCAGTGGCGTGAAAAATATTTACAAAAAGGTTGATTCAACCCTGCGGGGAAATCTCGGCGCTGAAATTGAAGCGGCCGCAATGGTTTTTCAACCGGAGCTGGTCGTGATAGCGCCCGCTTTTCCCGGTAATCAGCGGACAACTGTCGGCGGCTATCATTTACTGGCTAATCTGCCGATTGAATTGACCGAAATTGCTCATGCGCCGAAGAGTCCGGTAAATGAGTCACGCATAGTGGAACTTTTACATACACAAACCGATAGTAAGATCGGGCTGATTTCACTTAGTACGGTTATGGCCGGAGCAGGAGCCATAAAACAGGCGATTCGGCATTGTTTAGATCGTGGCGAAAGCTGGATCGTATTTGACGCCGTATTGGATGAGCATTTACGGCTGATTGTCAAGACTGCCCAAGACTATCATAACGTTTTGTGGGTGGGATCGGCAGGAATGGCAGAACAGTTACCTGATTTTTATCAATGGTCAGTTGAGCCCCAAACTGCAGTAATTCCGGGGAAAGGGGCCGTCCTGGTGATTGCCGGCAGTGTGAGTAAAGTTACCCAAGCCCAAATCAATGCAGTACTGAATTTATCGAATATTCAAATGATAAGAATGGATGCAGCCAAACTCATTCAGAATCAAGAGCGGGAAATAGAACGGTGTATTAAGCAAGCGAAAGTTCTGCTTGAGCAGGAAAAAGATGTTTTAATTGCCAGTGCGGTTGATGATTATGACGTGGTTGATGCGGTTACGGCGGGAAAAGGCCTCGGGATCAGCAGTACTGAGGTAAGTGAGTATACCGCGGCTGCATTCGGTACTCTTGCCGCGGGTTTGGCGGATGTTCAATTAGCGGGTATGGTGCTTACCGGCGGTGACACGGCAATTCATGTTTGCCGGGCGTTAGAGGCGGAAGCCATTGAAGTACTGGAACAAGTTACTGCTGGAATTCCTCTCTGTCGATTGGTTGGCGGTCGTTGCAACGGGCTGCTGGTGATAACAAAAGCCGGCGCTTTTGGCAATGAAGATTCATTTATTTTGTCGCTGCAGGCAATGCGAAAAAAACGGGCGTAAAAATTAACGGCCTTGCTTGGTGAATGCGCAAACAAGCTGAAGCTTTAGGATTGAAGTACAGTACGAGGAGGAATACAGATGAAACCGATACTGGGAATTACAATGGGTGATGCGGCGGGAATTGGTCCGGAGATTATTGTCAAAGCATTGGCGGAAAGAAAAATATATGATATTGCAAGGCCGGTAGTTTTTGGCGATAAAAAAATAATTCAGCGGGCAGTCAAAATCATCGGTGCTGACTTAAAATGTCAGGCTGTCCAGGCACCAAGTCTGGCTGGTAAAGCGTATGGGACGATTGATATTGTTGATTTGGCTAATTTACCGGCGGATCTGCCTTTTGCCCAAGTAGATGCCCGAGCGGGTAAAGCAGCGTATGAATATATTGAAAAAGCTGCCGACTATGCGCTAAAGCAAGAAATTCAAGCAATTGTGACCGCTCCTTTAAATAAAGAAGCGTTAAATCTTGGCGGCAATCATTATCCGGGACATACTGAAATCTTGGCTGCACTGTCCGGGCAAAAAGATTATTCGATGATGCTGGTCAGCGGCCCGCTTAAAGTCATTCATGTAACAACTCATGTGCCGCTGCGAAAAGCCTGTGATCTTATTAAAAAAGCTCGCGTGCTTCGCGTGATTAAATTAGCCGATGAAGCTTTAAAAATGATGGGCATTGAAAATCCCCGGATCGCTGCAGCCGGGTTAAATCCCCATTCCGGTGAACATGGCTTGTTTGGCGACGAAGAAGAACTGGAAATTACACCAGCTGTTGACGCGGCAAAAGCAATAGGAATAAACGTTACCGGACCGGTGCCGCCGGATACTGTATTTTATCAAGCGGCGATCAAAAAAGAGTTTGATATTGTAGTGGTTATGTATCACGATCAGGGGCATATTCCCATCAAAGTCCTGGGCTTTGAAACAGGAGTTAATGTAACAGTCGGCTTACCTTTCATCCGGACTTCTGTTGACCATGGTACAGCCTTTGCTATTGCCGGTAAAGGTATTGCCGACAGCCGCAGTATGACAGAATCATTATTACTTGGCGCACAGATGGCAAAAGTGAAATTTGCTCATCTTTAAAATAAGTTAAAAGTTTGCAATAGTAAAATTAAAATGAATGGAGTGAAGAAAATGCAAATTAAAAGGTCGGTTGAGCGTATTCCCGGTGGGATGATGATGATACCGCTGCTGCTGGGAGCGGTCGTGAATACACTATTTCCAACAGCAGCTAAAACTTTCGGCTCTTTTACCGGTGCTTGGATGACCGGATCGTTATCAATTTTGGCGGTGTTCTTTGTATGCATGGGAGCTACCATTGATGTGAAGGCAACGCCATACATTTTAAAAAAAGGCGGGACATTACTGTTGGGCAAATTGGCGACTGGCACTTGTCTTGGCCTTTTAGCCGCTCATTTTATACCAAATGGCATGATTGAGACTGGAATGTTTGCAGGCCTTTCCGCATTGGCAATTATGGCCGCCATGAATGATACTAATGGGGGATTGTACATGGCGTTGATTGGTCAGTTCGGCAAGAGCGAAGATGGAGCAGCTTATTCGATCATGAGTATGGAATCAGGACCGTTTTTTACGATGGCCGCATTGGGAGTAGCCGGTCTGGCAGCATTCCCCTGGCAGACTTTTGTTGGCGCTATTCTGCCGCTGATCATCGGAATGGTTCTCGGTAATCTTGACCGGGAATTGCGTGAGTTTCTTGCCAAAGCTGTGCCGGTTATGATTCCTTTCTTTGCGTTTGCTTTAGGCAATACCTTGAACTTGACAACAGTCTGGAAAGCCGGTCTGCTGGGTATAATGCTGGGTGTCGGTGTAGTCATATGCACAGGTACTGTATTGATTCTTCTTGATAAACTTACGGGTGGAAATGGAGTCGCGGGTATCGCGGCGGCATCAACGGCTGGAAATGCAGCGGTTGTTCCTATGGCCATTGCATCCATTGATCCGGCGTATGCTTCTGTGGCTCCGGCGGCGACCATGCTGGTTGCTACTAGTGTTATCGTTACTTGTATTTTGGTGCCAATTGTTACTGCATTATGGGCCAGACACGTGGGTGTAGTTAATACAGATGTATCTTCTTCAGGGGTATAAGGGAACAGCCTGAAGGGAAAAGAAGATAGTCATTTTCATGGAGGAAAATAATTATGAGTAATATATTCATTATTAAACATTGGAAAAATTGTTGCCGGTGCGGGCAGTATTAAAGAAATAAAAGATCTTGCAGCTGATTATGCAGCGAAAAACGTAGTTATTATTACGGATCAAGGGGTTTGGAATTCCGGGCTGGTAGAAAAGCCGAAAGCATTGCTGGAAGGGGCAGGGGTTAATGTCCATGTAATAAACAACACGCCGCCGGAACCCGCGGTAGATCAGGTGGCAGCTATATTTCAGGCGGCAAAAGAGTTTGAATGTCAGATGATCATTGGTATTGGCGGCGGCAGCTCCATGGATACGGCAAAAATAGTTTCGTTGCTGTTTACTAACAATGTGAATTTACGGGAATTAGTCAAGGGAAAAGCACAGATAAAATATCGCGGGATCCCAACAATAATGATTCCGACTACAGCGGGAACCGGAGCTGAAGCAACGCCAAATGCCATTGTCCTGGTACCGGAAGAAGAATTGAAGGTTGGGATTGTCAGTGAAAAAATGGTATCAGACTGTGTAATTTTAGATCCGGCAATGACAGTTGATTTGCCTAAGCACATCACGGCGAATACGGGGATGGATGCCTTATGTCATGCCATTGAATGTTATATTTCGAAAAAGGCGAATCCCTTCAGTGACACTTTTGCGCTGAAAGCAATTACCCTGATTTCCCGCAGCATCCGCGAGGCATACAATGACGGACATAACTTAACAGCCCGGGAAGATATGCTTTTGGGAGCGCTGTTTGGCGGCATTTCGATTGCAACTTCCAGTACGACTGCTGTACATGCCTTATCGTATCCGCTGGGCGGGAAATATCATATTCCTCATGGTTTATCCAATGCAATCCTGCTGCCGGATGTGATGAAGTTCAATTTAGATGTCTGTGAAGAAAAATTTAAAGATATTGCCGTTGCTATGGGACTTGAACTTGCAGGCTGTACAACCAGAGAAGCCGCTGAACGGATGATTGATAATTTGTATTCTATGATTGAGGATCTGAATGTGAAATGCGACTTGCAGGCGAAAGGTATTAATGAAGCTGCCCTTGATGATATGATTGAAGCGGCTGCCAAAGTAACCCGTTTGCTAGATAACAATCCCAAAGTTGTAACTAGGGAGGACATGCGGGCAATTTATAAAAAATTATTGTAAAGCTGCCGGCTTTGAGGTTCTCAAAGTTTAGCCCCGTGGTTAGAAACCGTCAGCCCGTTTCGGCCTTTGTTGATTTGGATTAATCCTTCCCGCTGGAGGTGAGACAGTGATTTTCTTACCACGCTTTCTGGTAACGATAAGGCTGCGGCCAGGGATCTTCGGCCAACCGGTGTTTTTTGTTCGTTGAATTTGGTTATTGTGGTGAGAATCAGCGGCTCAAGGTTTTGCTGTTCAGGTGTATGGAGATTGGTATGAGTTGATTGCAGCTCTTCCGACAACATGATAGGCGAAGGTGGGCAATCAGGTGAAATAGTAACGAGATATTCGATTGCATTTTGCAGTTCTCTGATATTGCCGGGCCAGTCATATGAAAGAAATTGGGCTGCAATCCGTTCCAAATAGATGTCGGCCGGAATTGTATTTTTTTGCTGGCGGCAATGGGCGTTGTAAAAGCTTTCCGCCAATAAAAGAATGTCTGCTTTTCTGTCTTTTAAGGACGGCATTTTTATCGGCAATACATTTAAACGATAGTATAAATCCTGACGAAAAGTATTGTTTGCAATTAACTTTTTTAAATCCCTATTGGTAGCGGTAATGACTCTAACGTCAATCGGAATGATCCGCGATCCGCCGATGCGGCGGACCTGCTTCTCCTGGAGTACTCTTAAAAGTTTGACCTGAAAAGGGAGAGGCGCATCGCCTACTTCATCCAAGAAGAGGGTCCCCTTATGGGCTTGTTCAAATAGTCCGGCTGAGCCGCCCTTCCGGGCGCCGGTAAATGACCCTTCTTCATAACCGAAAAGTTCGCTTTCCAGCAAATTTTCCGTCATTGCGGCAAAATTTACTGCGACAAACGGACCGCTTTTTCGTGGCGAAGCATTGTGAATACCCTGGGCTAAAAGTTCTTTTCCTGTGCCGCTTTCCCCCAGAATCAGGATGGGAGCATTTGATGCGGCCATTTTACGTGCCAGCTCTACGGTGTGGGTTATTGCTTGAGTTTTTCCTTGTATGTTAGCAAAGGTATAACGGGCAACGTGAAGCTGACTTACTAATTTGCGTCGCAGTTCTTCTTCCAGTCTTTGAATTTCTGAAACATCTTTAAACGTATATACCGTACCCAGTTCGGTAGCTTCTTCATGAATTTTTGCCGCATTCACTATCACATGGTGGTTGTTTATTTTAACAAAAATTTCATTTTCACTGCTCAGGGGATTAAAAAAAGCAAGATTTTTGCCGCCGGGCAATTGGTCAATCGTACTTCCGGCTGCTTCTACAGCCTTCAAACCAAACAATGTTTCCGCTACCGGGTTAAATACGGATATGTGTTTTTCATTATCAACTGCGATGATGCCGTCGTGTACGGTGTCAATAATCGTTTGCAGTTGATTTTTTATTTTATTGCTTACATTTGTGCTGTACTTGCTCTTTTTTATCAATTCTATAATATCCCGCAAATAGTTCGCCGAAAGATAGTTTGCTTTATTATCCAGAATGGATAATTTTTGCAAAATTTCAGTTAGAGTGGTTAGATCAATAACTCTGCTTTTAATGTCTATCACTTGTTCCACGCATGCCGGTATTAAATTGACTTCACCCGGGGTAATTGCTATTTTCAGGTGAGGATAATTCTTCATGACGGGGGCGTAAGAATGATATTTTATATGGTCAATACCTAAGGCGATTAATAATGAGATGGTCTCCTGAGCGGAAGAAAGGAGATCGTTAACAAGCAGAACATCGGTATTGGCCGGTAAATCAAATAACTGATCCACTTCGTGGTAATTAATGGCGCGCCTTGCCAAAATTATAGGGCATTTAGGGTTGATTCGGGGCAGTGCTTTTTCATAGGAATGCTTGCTTGAAAACACCACAACATCAGCGGTAATGTTGTCAGCCATATTTCCATCAATATAATATCCGGTAATCCTTATCCGGTTACCCAGTAAATCTTTGAGTTGCTCTTGCAGTGCCAAACATGTATTTTTCCCCTGGGAAACGATAGCCAGGCTTTTCATTGTGTACCCCCTGCTCCATTCTCTTGAATTGGGATTATAAATGGGATTAGTAATAGCCTATCCCATTCCCTTTCTACACATATAGCATCATTCCTCTATGAATCAGCCTAATATTGCAGGATTTATGATATATTTTGCAGTTGGCATGAATATTGCATAGCTATTATGGAAGAAACAGTGCTATTAATATAAAAAGGAGTTTAACAAAATGAAAAAGACGGTCTTACTTATCCATGGCGGTGCAGGAAGCACCATAAATTCTTTATCTTTAGATGAACTGGAAGAAAGAAGAACGGTTTTATTGCAAGCATTAAAGGCGGGTCAAGATATTTTACAAAATGAAGGTTCGAGTATTGATGCTACGACTGCTGCTGTCGTTGTCATGGAAAACTCTCCCTTGTTTAATGCCGGTAAAGGTGCTGTTTTTACTCATGAAGGTAAAAACGAAATGGATGCTTGTATTATGGATGGAAAAACATTAAATTCAGGAGCTGTTGGCGGGGTTAGAAGAATTAAAAACCCGATAAAAGCAGCAAATGTAGTGATGAGCCATTCAACGCATGTATTATTAATTAGTGAAGGGGCAGAAAAGTTTGCAAAAGAATATGGTGTTGAATGTGTAGAGCCGGAATATTTTTATACGGATTTTCGTTACCATCAATTGCAAGAAGCATTAAAAAAAGATGCAGTATATGTCGATCATGATATTCCATTATCATCAGGTAAGAATAAACAACCTAAGTATATGGGAACAGTAGGTGCCGTAGCATTGGATTGTCACGGTAATCTTGCTGCTGCTACTTCTACCGGCGGTTTAACTAATAAAAGATATGGTCGTGTTGGCGATTCAGCCATAGCGGGTGCCGGCAATTATGCCAATAATAATAGTATTGCAATGTCAGGGACCGGTACTGGGGACATTTTTGTACAAGCAGTCGCCGGCCATGAAGTGAATGCTTTATACCAATATAAAGGACTAGATTTAAAAAGTGCAGTATCTGCAACATTGCAAAAAATATATGACTTGGGAGGACATGGTGGTATGATTGCGCTAGATAAAGATGGCAATTATGTTTTTGAAATGAATACTGATGGCATGTACCGTGGAGTTGCTATAAATAATGAGGAACCGATCATTAAATGTTTCAAGGATGAAGCCTAGAAAGGGAGAGAAATCTAAAAATGGATATTCTTATTATATTAATATTGGCAATATCAATGGTTTTAACTTTTTGGGCAATTATCAAAAAGTATAATCCAACTGTCACTTTATTGGCAGCTGGTCTTATTTTAATTACCATCGCCTATTTTTTTAACATAGGCGATGGTAAAATTCCTTTGAAAAAACCTACGGATTTTTTCTTTGTTGATATATTTGCTGTGCTGACAGAGAATTTTAAAGCAACATTTAGTGGCGTAGGAATGTATATTCTTACCATAGGAGGCTTTGCTTATTTCATAGAAAAAATAGGTTCAGGTCAAACATTGGTGTATTATGCCATTAAACCTTTAAAGAAAATTAAAAACCCTTACATCGTTCTTGCATTAATATTCTATTTCGGTGTATTCTTAAATATTTTTATTGATAGTGCCGCCGGACTGGGATTGTTGTTAGTAGCGACGGTTTATCCTATATTGAGAGAGCTTGGAATCTCAAAACTGGCCGCCGCGTCAGTTATATCAACAACAGGCAGCTTTGCAATTACTCCATTATCAACTATTGGTGCATTAAATGCGGAGTTACTTCATCTTCCATTACATGAATATTTTTTTAATTATAAAATATATACATCTGTATTCATCGTTTTGTTTGCCGGATTATCGCATCTTGTATGGCATAAATACTGTGATAATAAAAAATCTATTGTCATCTCAGATGAGGATAATGTAGAAACGAGCGATTTAAAGCCAGGTAATCCTTTATTGGCAATCATACCGCTTATTCCGATTTTCATAATGTTTATTCCGCTTTTTAATAAACAGATAAAAATGGATATCTCCACGGTAATGTTTGCCAGTGTTGCTATTTCAGTGGTTTTAATGGCAATTGTTAAAAAATTGTCACTAAAAGAGGTATTTACATTAGTTGGGGAGTATCTTTCTGGTATGTCTAAAATTCTTAGCGTGGTTATTCTTGTTATTGCAGGTCAAATTTTTGCAGCCGGTCTAATTGATATGGGAGCCGTTACATATTTGATAAAATTAGGTAATTCGTTGCAACTGGGCGGATTAGGTATATCGCTTATTTTTGCAACTATTGCTTTTCTATTGGCAGCAATGATTGGTTCGGCAAATGCGGTTGTTATTGCATTTGCCAATTTATCACCAGCAATCGCAGCGCAGTTTTCAGTACCATTAATGATGTTTTTAATGCCATTACACGATCTGGCTATTCTCGGGAGGCCTCTCGCTCCTGTAGCCGGTGTTGTTATCGCTGTTGCAGGTATAACGCAGGTAAACGTAATTGATTTAGTGAGGCGAAATTGCGTCCCGATGATCAGTACAGCAGTATTTGCGTTTGCAATTAATCTGATTTTGTTACCCATCTTACTAAAATAAATCTAAAAACGATTAGGTTCTTGTCGGTTTTGTAGATCTCTGTTGCCAGGAAGATTTTGCTGCTGAAGACCGGGACATCCATTATGGGGCCGGTTCAAACAAGGGAACAGGGTTTTCTTATAAAACAAAAAGGAGTGGTTTGGCGTGAAGAAGGTTTACGACCGTATTACTGCTAATTCGGCTGTAAAGCAGGGTTTGAAGTTTATCAAGGCAGACCAGGATAAAACGATTGCCGATCAGAAAGAAATTTGTGCAATTGCTGCTCCGCCCTTTGAAGAGCGGCTGCGTGCGGCGGACTATTTAAAACGGCTTAAGGCTTTAGGTTTAACAGATACACGGATGGACAGCGAGGGAAATGTTTTTGGCGTTCGGCACGGGGTGGGCAACGGCCCCAAGGTAATGATGGCCGCTCACTTGGATACGGTTTTTCCTGCTGGTACGGATACGACTGTCAAAGAGAAAGACGGAATACTTTATGCTCCGGGAATTTGTGACGATACCCGGGGATTAGCGGCGATCCTTTCAGTTGTCAGAGCACTTAATGCCAGCAATATTAAAACAGTCGGGGATATTATTTTTTGCGGGAATGTTGGTGAAGAAGGGTTAGGGGATCTGCGGGGCGTCAAGGCAATATTCCGGGATAATAAGGATATAGAAGGATTTATCTCTTTAGATGGTACCGGATCCCAGAATATTACGTATTTGGCCACCGGCAGCCATCGCTTTGAAATCACCTATAAAGGTCCTGGCGGACACAGCTTCAGTGCCTTTGGCCTTCCTAGCGCTATCCATGCTTTAGGCCGCGCCATTGCTCAGATCGCCGACATTAAAACGTCGGACGAGCCGAAAACAACATTTACAGTGGGTGTTATAAAAGGTGGTACTTCGGTTAATGCAATTGCTTACGAAGCCAGTATGCTGGTGGACATCCGCTCTAATTCTCAGGCAGAATTGCTGAAGCTTGAAGCTAAAGTGCTGGCTATTGTTAAGCAAGCGGCGGCGGCAGAAAACGCTCGCTGGGACAGCGACCGGATAACGGTAGAAAGCAAGCTTGTCGGCGATCGTCCGGCAGGAGTGCAGTCGGCAGATGCACCGATAGTCCAAGCTGCATGGACCGCAACTCAAAGCATAGGTGAAGAGCCTGTGCTGCGTAAAGCCAGCAGTACCGATGTCAATTTACCAATCAGCTTAAAGATTCCGGCTATTGCCCTCGGCCCTGGCGGTAATGAAGGCTGCGGCCATTCGCTTGATGAGTGGTTTGATCCCACGGACGCTTATAAAGGACCGCAAAGAGCTTTCCTTACTATTCTTGGATTGGTGGGAATAGATGGCGTCAGTCAGCCATTATTGGGGAAGTAGTCAACAGGACATTCTTTTTATTTCCGGCATTGCCTCAGCAGCAAAGGGAGAGGCCATTCCCCTTTGGTTATCAATCGGCAGGATGTTTCGTGGTGAAGACGAGTTTTGAATCCGGCAGGAATTTTTCGGCCTGAAACAGAAGGATAAAATCAAAATAATAGAAAAGGAGGTTAGATAATATGTACGGGGACATGAATGGGAGCAATCAGAGAAATTTTACGCAGTTAAAAAAACTGGGCGTACTGGGGGGGATGGGTCCCGCCGCTTCGGCGGAGTTTTTACGGATATTGGCGGAAGAAGCTCCGGCTGAAACAGACCAGGAACATCCCATCGTTTATCTGATATCGGATTCCCAGGTACCTGACCGCAGCAGCGCAATTTTAGGCAAAGGAAACGATCCTACGGAGCGGTTGAAGGCGGATTTACTGTCACTTGTGCAAATGGGGGCGGACTTATTAGCGGTTCCCTGCAATACAGCCCATTATTTTATTGATCAGTTTCGGTCGGAACTGCCGGTTCCATTGGTACATATTGTGGAGGAAACTGTTTTAGCAGCGCAAAGACTGAATCCAGAGGGTTGTTGGATGCTGTCGACGGTGGGAACGCGACAAAGCGGATTATACCAGAAGTATGCCCAGGGTATTGGTTATCAGCTGTGGCTGCCTGACTCTGGTACCGCTGCCAGGGTACAGGAAAGCATTAACCTGGTGAAGGCGGGAAAACAAACGGAAGCCGGGGCTCTTATACGCGCTGTTGTCTTGGGGCTATGGCGGGAAAGAGATGTACCGGTTATGGCAGCTTGTACCGAACTTCCCTTAGCCTATGATGCGTCGGGACTGCCGCCAGAGCGAACTGTATCAAGTCTGGGTGCTTTGGTGGATGCCTGTCTGCACAGAATTTACAGCGGCGTGTAATAAAAATACTGTCTGCTGGCGGAATGAACTCCTGCGCATAGCGTGGGAGTTTTGTGCTGCAGAGGGATCAGAGCCAAAAATATTCTTTCTCCTTTGCAAGAACGTATGTTCTGTAATATAATAAAAGTAAGCAAGGGAGTTGATGCACATGGATATTTTTGACAAGCTGAAAATTTTGACTGACGCAGCAAAATATGATGTGGCCTGTACTTCCAGCGGAGTCAATAAAAAGGCGGCTACGGGAGGAATTGGCAGTGCCGCGGCTTGCGGCATCTGCCACAGCTTTGCCGGAGACGGGCGTTGCATTTCCCTGTTAAAAGTGCTGCTGACCAATGTTTGCGCCTATGACTGCAAGTACTGTGTGAACCGCCGGTCCAATGACACGCCCCGGGCCGCTTTTACGCCCCGTGAGCTGGCGGATTTAACCATCAACTTTTACCGGCGAAATTATATTGAGGGCCTTTTTTTAAGCTCCGGTGTACTGAAAACGCCTGACTATACCTGCGAGCAAATGATCGAGGCACTGCGTATTTTGCGGGAGGAATACCGATTTTCCGGTTATATCCACGCCAAGGCCATTCCGGGGGCGGACAGTGCGCTGATTGCCCGTTTGGGCCTGCTGGCAGACAGGATGAGCGTAAATATTGAGCTTCCTTCCCATAATAGTCTGCAGCTGCTGGCGCCGGATAAGTCAAAGCATTCCATTCTGGCTCCCATGGGCTATATTCAAAACCGGATCCAGGAAAATTGCACCGACATCATTCGATATCATCATGCGCCTAAGTTCGTTCCTGCCGGACAGAGCACTCAGATGATTATCGGCGCCACGCCGGAAACGGATTTCCAAATTTTGAATTTGGCGGAAGGGCTTTATAGAAAATATAGATTGAAACGGGTTTTCTTTTCCGCCTATATGCCGGTGGCGGAAGACAGCCTGCTGCCCGCGCCGGAAACCAAGCCGCCGCTGCTGCGGGAACACCGGCTGTATCAGGCGGACTGGCTGCTGCGGTTTTATGGATTCACAGCAAATGAACTGCTGGATCAGCAGCATCAGAGCTTTAATCCCTATATTGATCCGAAATGCAATTGGGCACTCAATCATATGGAGCTTTTCCCTTTGGATGTAAACCGCGCTTCCTATAGCGACCTGCTGCGTGTGCCGGGTATCGGCGTAATCAGCGCCAAGCGGATTATCACTGCCCGCCGCACCGGCAGACTTCAGTTTGACGGTCTGAAAAAACTGGGGGTTGTCTTGAAGCGGGCTCAGTATTTTATTACCTGCGGCGGGAAAGCTCCCGGCGGCTTGAAAGTCACGCCGGATACGGTGCTGCAGTCGTTACTGTCGGAAAAAGCGCTGGGGTTGTATCAGCATGATTTTTCTCACCAGACCGGCATGGAGCAGCTTTCGCTTTTTTCACCCCCATCGCTGCTGTCATCGGGCGGGAAACAGGAGGACAGGGGAAAATGCCTAACCGCACCGCTTTGATGTATTGTTATGACGGCAGTTTTGAGGGGCTGCTGTGCTGTGTGTTTGAAAGCTATGAGCAAAAGGAAATTCCTCTGGACATTCTTCTGCCCGAGATGGCACAAGGTATTTTGCTGCCGGTAAAGGAGATTATCACGGATACGGCAAAAGCCGGACGGGTATTGGGATCCATCCCGCAAAAAATGGGCGCTCCGACGCTGGAGTTTGTGCGGCACGCTTTTTTAACTTGTCTTGCCCACAAGGAGTTGTACATCCTGTTATTTCTGCGATTGGGTTATCGTTACGGACCAGCCGTGCTGAGCAGGCTGACCGACCCGGTGGTGGATAAGCTGTTTAAAGCTGTCAAACATTTGGCTAAGGAAAGTCATCTGTTCAAGGGATTTGTACGGTTTTCTATTTTCAGCAATGTTCTTGTGGCTGAGATCGAACCGAAAAATTATGTGCTTCCTCTGCTGCGGCAGCATTTTTGTGAGCGTTATCCGGAAGAGCATTTTTTAATTGTTGATAAAACCCATGGCATGGGGCTGGTTTACCGGCCCTATGAGTCGGCGGTGATTCCCATTAGGAAGCTTGAACTGCCGGAACCGGATGAAAACGAGGAATATTTTCGCCGGCTGTGGCGGGTTTTCTACGATGCCGTCGAGATTCAGGGACGGCATAATCCTAAGTGCCGCATGAGCCTGATGCCGAAACGTTATTGGAAATACATGACGGAGTTCGGTTCTGCACAACAGAAATCACCGCGGCGTCTGGAGGGCTCCGGCGGGGGAAAATTGCATTTTTAGAAAATACTGTCGAAATTTGTATTGACGGGAAGACGAGTATGTACTATCCTATATAGGAAGTTTGCCGGTTATACTCAAGCGGAATATCGGCACTTAAATGTTAAATGGATTCGAAGGTGGATGTATGAGTGAAGGTAGAGAAGAAAGTCAAAAAGGGAAAAAACCGGCTCGCCGTCTTCGTAAAGGACGGGTTGTCATCGTACTGGCAATTATTTTCTGCCTGTTCGGAGCGGCTTGCGCTATCTTTAGGGACGACAATCAACCGGTAGCCGGCCTTATCACTCATGCTCAGGGCAGGATCAATATTCTGGTTTTGGGAGTGGATGAGCGGGAGGATGATGTGGGCCGCTCGGATACCACTTTTGTGGTAACGGTTGATACCGATGCCAGAAAAGTGACCATGCTTTCCATACCCCGTGATTCCCGGGTAAAAATTCCCGGGCACGGCTGGGATAAAATAAACCATGCCTATGCTTTTGGCGGATCAAAGCTAGCCAAAACAACGATTGAGGATTTGCTGGGAATACCGCTGGACTATACTGTTGTCATCAATTTTAACGGATTTGTCCGTATGATTGACGCTATTGGCGGGGTAACCATCAATGTGGACAAGCCGATGCATTATACCGATCCTTATGATGACGACGGCGGCTTGTATATTGACCTTCACCCCGGTGTGCAGAAATTAACCGGCCGAACAGCAATCGAATATGTTCGTTACCGGGATGAAGAAGGAGATATAGGACGTGTCGCCAGACAGCAGAAATTCTTGAAAGCAGTGATGCAGGAATTTACCAAGCCCCAGTTGATTACCCGGCTGCCTGAACTTGTGAAGCAGTTTTCCACTGCTGTCAGAACAGATATGCCGACAAGCAAAATGCTCCAGCTGATTCCGATCGCCAATGATGCGGTTAAAGCAGGGTTAGAGACACAGTGGGTAACCGGAACGCCGATCTGGATACAGGATGTTAGTTACTGGCTGCCGGATATCAAAGAACTGAGAATTAAAGTTGCTGCAATACAGGGAATTGCTGTAGACGAAAAATACCGACAGGTTGCGGAATTATTAGCTGCCGAATATAAACAATCCATACCAAAAGAAATAAAAGTAGCGGATGTTCCACCGGTGATTCAAAGGACCTCAAGTGTAGAAAAACCCGCGGCGGCCGTTACCAAGGCGCCTGCGGTAGCGAATAAGTCAAAAACGGCTGCTTCCGGGCAAAATAAAGTGGGGTCAAATTTGCCTTCCGGCACAACAGGGACGAATTCCGGTTCAGCGGCCGGAGATGGGAAAATTCACAAAAGCACCGGGCCGGATGCGGCCGGTAAACAATAGCTGAGTAACAGCTGTCTTTGATAAAAAATTTCGCTAGTAAGATGCAAAGCCCTCTGAAAAGGGAGAGCTTTGCTTTTTTTTATATAATAAGAGAAAATTACACGGCGTTTTGCTATAACGGGACTCGATATGCTTTAAGAAATTTGCACTATATTCGATATTATATATAGGAAGTAAAAATGATAAGGGCACATGCTTATTGAGAGAGGGTGGTTGAATGCAAAATATAATGTTAGATGAACTACAGCCGGGCATGTACCTGTCAAGGCCGCTTATTTTAGAGGATGGTACGGTTTTACTGCATGAAGGCATAGAAATAAAAGAAAGATACATTGAGTATCTTCGCAATAAAGGCATTACATCTTTATATGTTAAGGAGCCGGAAAATAAAGATAAGGCTGAGACTGAAGAAAATTTCTATGATCTACAGCACAAGCAGGAAGCCATGGATGATGCAAGGGAGACAATTAATCATTTTCGCGTCGGTAAAGGGATACAGCTTGATGGGGTTAAAGCTGTTGTTGATGATATGATCAGCCAGCTTAGCCAGCAGCCGGAGAATATGATTCATCTTTTGGATATGCGCCGCAAAGAGGAGTATATGTTCTCGCATGCTGTCAATACTTGTATTTTGTCGGTAATGACCGGAATTGCCTCGGGATATAACGAAGCGCAGTTGAATGATCTGGGACTGTCAGCCATGCTGCACGATATCGGTAAAATAAAATTTCCCCGGCAATTAGCGATGCAGTTTCCCGACTATTTATCCAAGAGGGAAAGAGAGGAATACAGGCGGCACTTGTTTTATTGCCTGGAAATTTTACGGGGGAATCCAACCTTGCCGGTTGATGTTGTGAACGCCTGCTTTCAGCATCACGAGCGCTGGAACGGCAGCGGTTATCCCATGGGGATTAAAGGCGATGCGATTTCCGAGTATGCCCAGATTATCAGTATTGCCGATGTCTATGACCGGTTGATCGTGGGAATGCCTCATCGTCTGCCTACGCCGGTTTATTATGCAGTTGCCATTTTGAATAAAGCCGCGGGAGAGTATTTTAACCCGGCACTTGTCGATACCTTTAACCGGAATGTTGCCATCTATCCCATGGGGAAAATGGTAAAGCTGAACAATCGACAAAGCGGCGTTATCCTTGGCGTGGGGATAAAAAACAAGACTACCCCTGTCATTCGTATTACCGCCGATCAAGATGGTAATCCGGTCAATCAGCTCGTCGAGCTTGATTTGTTGAAAAACCCGGAATTGTTTATTGTGGATTTTGATGATCCATATTTTGGTTATGCAACTGCCTATGCTGATTATGCCTATACTAATCGTGGGAAAGGGCAGCCCGTTGTATAAATGATACAGAGCGGTAATTGTAAATACCTTAATTTCTGCACAATTGCAGGGGTAGGGTATTTTTTTTGCCCAAGAGGAGGCTCTCTTGTTCCCCAAAAAGAAAGCTGTTATACTAAAATGAAACCATTGACCTTCTGAATAAAGGAGCTATGCATGTTGAAAAAAGGTAAAAATTTGTTGTGGCTGTTTGTCGGTGGGCTGACAGTCGCAGCAGCAGCTGTTTATTGGCTGCAGCCGGCATGGGCGCGGCCGTTGATAGGTGTGCTGAAGTATTTAAATGATATTGACTCGCTGATCGATTTTATCCGTTCCTACGGACACTATGCCATGCTGATCAGCTTTTTGCTGATTGTCGTAATTAATATGGTTGCTGTTTTGCCGAATATATTTATTCTGGCGGCAAACGGGATTCTTTTTGGCGTTGTTGAAGGAACGCTTGTTTCCTGGGCGGCGGAATCTGTCGGTGTAATCATCAGCTTTTTCATCATGCGTTATCTTTTGCGCGACTATGCCCACAAGCTGATTGTCCGCCGGCAGGGGTTAAAAGCCCTTGACCAATTCAGCGGTGAAAAGGGCTTTGTCATTATGCTGCTGGCCCGCTCGATTCCCTTTGTCCCTTCCGGTCTCATTACCGCGCTGGGAGCTTTAAGCAGTATTTCGACCCGCGACTATATCCTGGCCACACTCATTGGTAAATTTCCTTCAGCCACAATCGAAGTTATGCTGGGACATGATTTGGCTTCTTACCGGGAGCATGAATTGCGGCTGCTGATCCTGCTGCTGATTGCCGGAGCAGGCTACTATTTATTTTTGCGGTATAAAAAGAAACATCAAAATACTTAACTGTTTTGATATTCATTGGAAAAGGACCTTCCTCGCAATAGGAGAAAGGTCCTTTTCCATGATAGCTCGTTTTACCGGACGGACAGATGTTTTACTCTGTCTCTTACTTCGGCAAGCTTGGCATTATTGAAACGGTCAAGGGTACCGACAAGGTAGCCGGTGATCCGGCGAATTCGCTCAAAGGGTATGCCGTCCGCTTCGCTCCGGCCGCACTGAGGACAATTATTGTCGATAATGCCGTTATAGCCGCATACCGGGTCCCGGTCGACAGGATGATTGATCGAGCCGTAACCGACGCCGCATTCTTTCATACAACGGATTACCGATTCAAAGGCTTCCAGATTTTTATCGGGATCGCCGTCAAGTTCCACATAGGTGATATGCCCGCCGTTAGTGAATTTGTGGTAAGGTGCTTCCAACCGGATTTTGTCATAGGCGCTGATGGGATAATAGACCGGAATATGGAAGGAATTTGTATAGTATTCACGGTCCGTCACGCCGGGAATTTTACCAAAACGTTCTTGGTCAATCTCGACAAACCGGCCGGAAAGTCCTTCTGCCGGCGTTGCCAGCAGGGAAAAATTCAATTTGTATTTTTGGGTTGCCTCGTCTATTTTTTTACGCATATGGCCGATGATTTCAAGACCAAGCAGCTGAGATTGCTCCGACTCGCCATGATGCCGGCCTGTCAGTGCTTTCAGGCATTCTGCCAGACCGATAAAGCCGACGGTCAGTGTTCCGTGTTTCAGGACTTCGCGTATTTCATCGTCCGGTCCCAGCTTTTCGGAATCCAGCCACACGCCGTCGCCCATGAGAAAGGGAAAGTTGCGAACTTTTTTCCGGCATTGAATTTCGAAACGTTCCAGCAGCTGATCAATGCAAAGAGAGATTAGTTCATCCAGTCTTGTATAGAATTCCGGCAGACTGCCGTTGCTTAAAATACCGAGCCGGGGCAGATTAATGGAAGTGAAGCTCAGGTTGCCGCGACTGTAAACGATTTCCCGGGTAGGATCGCAGACATTGCCGATTACTCTTGTGCGGCAGCCCATATAGGCGATTTCTGTTTCCGGCCGGCCTTCCTTGTAATACTGCAAATTGAAGGGAGCATCGATAAAGGAAAAGTTCGGGAAAAGACGTTTGGCACTGACATGGCAGGCCAGCTTGAACAGGTCGTAGTTTGGATCACCGGGATTGTAATTGACGCCCTCTTTCAGCTTAAATATCTGGATGGGAAAAATCGGTGTTTCTCCATAGCCCAGGCCGGCTTCTGTGGCCAGCAGGATGTTTTTCATTACCATCCGGCCCTCCGGTGAAGTATCGGTGCCATAATTAATAGAACTGAAGGGCACTTGCGCGCCGGCCCGGCTGTGCATGGTGTTTAAATTGTGAATCAGCGCTTCCATTGCCTGATAAGTGGTTTTATCCGTTTCGCTGCGTGCCTGCTCCAGGGCAAAGATTTGCGATTTTTTCAGCAGGGCGCCATCGAAGGTTCCGGCCAGAAGCCGATATTCCTCGTCAAGGTAGCCATTGTCATTGGCGATTTTCGGCATTAAATGAAGCTGCGTTCCAATATTTTTTGCCGTGTCGGTTACCTTTTTCGTAATGGTTTCCTTCTGTCCGGTGGAAAATACCAGTGCCTTAATCAGATTTTCCCGGTACTTTTTGGCAAAGGTTTTCCGCACGCCGTCGGACAGGCCATAATCAAAATTAGGGATGCTCTGGCCGCCGTGCTGATCGTTTTGGTTGGACTGGATGGCAATGCAGGCCAGGGCGGAATAACTGGCAATATCGTTTGGTTCCCGCAAAAAGCCGTGACCGGTGGAAAAACCATCTTTAAACAGCTTTTTAATATCAATTTGGCAGCAAGTTGTCGTTAAGGTATAGAAATCAAAGTCGTGGATATGAATGTCGCCGCTGTTGTGAGCTTTGGCATGCTCCGGCTTCAGAATGTACATTTCATTGTAAATTTTAGCGCCTTCCGAACCGTATTTCAGCATGGTGCCCATGGACGAATCACCGTCAATGTTAGCATTGTCCCGCTTTAGATTGCTTTCTTTTGAAGCCGCGTGGGTAATTTCTTCATAGGCTTTCATCAGCCGCGTATTCATCTGGCGAACTCTGGTGCGTTCGGCACGGTACAGGATGTAGGCTTTGGCTGCCTTAGACAGATCAGCGTCAATCAGTACCTGTTCCACCATATCCTGAATTTCTTCCACGGAAGGGGGATTATTTTTGTCGGCACATTCCCGGTCAGCTTGCCTGACAACTTTTGTTGCCAAATTAAGGGCCAGCTTTTCATCGCCGCTGCCAACCGCCTGCAGTGACTTATAAATTGCATTGGTAATTTTTTCTAAATTGAAGGGTACCTCGCGTCCATCTCTTTTTATTATGGCTGTAATCATGACTTTCAGGCTGCGGTCGTAGTATCGTCCCAGCCTCTCGCCTCCTCGCCTGGAATTTATCTTTGTGAATATAATGGTAATACTATATGTTGTGCTTGTCAATAACTTAATACTCAATATATGGTATGAATAAAGTAAGAAAAAATAGGATATCGTAAAGTCAATAAATCAGCTTAACTTACGAAAAAGAGTCATATTCGGCCAAAAAGTAGAAATAACTTTTCGGTTTAAAATCACAGCTCCGTTTGATAATCATTATTAATCTTTGCAAATTTGAAAAAGTTTGACCTTTTGACTATAATAAAAGTAAGCAAAAGGGCAGCCGCCAATCAGGCGGTTAACCCAATTGTAAATTTTGCAAGGAGGTATGCGATATGTTTGATTTAGTTCCTTTCAACAAAAACAATCAGGTGGCAAGCCGGGAGAATTTTTTTAATCAAATGTTTGACAATTTTTTTAAAGAAGATTTTTTTGCTCCCTTTACTACTCTGGGTAATAGCGGATTTCATGTGGATTTGAAAGAAACCGGCAGTGATTATCAGGTCGAAGCGGATCTGCCGGGCATTAAAAAAGAAGACATCAGCTTGCAGTATGCCAATAATTATCTGACCATTGCTGCCAAACGGGACGAAGTGAAGGAGGACAGGGCGGAGGAAAATTATTTGCGCCGGGAGCGGCACTATGGTCAATTCCAGCGGTCCTTCTACGTAAGTAATGTAGCGGATGATAAAATTTCAGCTGAATTTAAGGATGGAGTTCTAAAAATCGTACTACCCAAGCAGGATACGACTGCGAGGACAGTCAATACGATACCCATTAAGTAAAGATCAGTCGTAAAGTAAAGAATGGTATAAGGCGAGCAAAGGCCTGCAGCATCTTTTGATGCTGTGGGCCTTTGCTTTTAAGACGGATACGAGTTTGCAATGTGAATGTTCCTAGTTAATGTATAAACTTGTTCTGTTCATGACACGTGATATAATAATATTTTAGGTTAAAGGTAAGGGTGGGTAGTTCATTGGAATATAGGATAGACATGCTATGGGCCGGTTTAATATTGATTGCGGTACTTGTAATATTTACGTTGGGGAAAAGTCCGTTATTTCGGGTAGACCGAGCGGGTGCGGCTATCATCGGCGCGGTTGCTACAGTAGGTACGGGGGTTTTATCTTTTAAGGAAGCAACAGCAGCTGTTGATTTTAAAACGATTATCATTTTATTTTCCATGATGCTTATAGTGGCTAATTTAAAAGTGGCCGGTTTTTTCGAATTGGCCGGAGATGCCATCTGTCAACGAGTTGGAAGTAGAAGACAATTACTTTTTGCTGTTATTATGGTCAGTGGCATCATGTCGGCAATGGCGATCAATGATATTGTTTGCTTATTGTTTACACCGGTGGTGATGTTGGTATGTAAAAAAGCTCAGTGCGATCCGCTGCCTCATCTACTGGGAGTGGCGATGGCTTCCAATATTGGCAGCGCTGCCACACTATTGGGGAATCCCCAAAACATTCTGGTGGGAAGTTTATCCGGCATGTCATTTTTCACCTACTTGTTGGCTGCCGGTCCGGTATCATTTATCGGCTTAATTGCTGCCTATGCCGCAATTGCTTATTTTTATCGGAAGGAACTTGAAGGGTGTTTTATTACGCCTTCTCAAAATCACATCAATATTCATCCTTATTTAATTGCTAAAAGCTTGGTTGTGTTAATGCTTGTATTGGTCGCTTACTTGGCCGGTTATGATTTGGCACTGGTTTCCTGTTTGGGAGGAGCAGCACTACTGATTACTAGGCGTGTTAAACCTAATAAAGTATATGCAAGCGTTGATTTCAACCTCCTGGTTATTTTTATTGGCCTGTTTATCATTGTTGCCGGCGTTGAAAACAGCGGGTTGATAACTCTAGTATTTGACCATCTGTCTTTTTCAGGTTTCAACAGTATGGGATTGTTTGCTGCGATAACACTTGTTTTATCCAATGTCGTAAGTAACGTACCGGCTGTTTTATTGATGAAATTTTTGATACCGTTGGAGCAAGCGGAATATTGGTGGAAAGCGTTGGCCCTATTTTCAACATTGGCCGGAAATCTTACTATCTCCGGCTCAATTGCCAATTTGATTGTAGTGGAGATTGCCAAACGTGAAAATATTAATATAACTGCAGGAGATTATTTCAAAGTGGGATTTCCTCTTACCCTATTGACGATTATTAGTGGAGTATTATGGTTATCTATAGTTGGATAGTCATAAAAAAGGAGTCATCTAATGCCCTTAAGATTGACTGGGATAAATTAGCGAAAGATAATGAGAAGTACAAGGATGAATTTCGTTCCAGAGTGCCGGATAAATAAAATAAAGGCTTAACTGGCCCCTCAACCTGCCGGTTGAGCCTTTCGTTTAGTTTTAAAGGAATTTTTCACATTGTATTATTGGTTTTATTCAGTATAATTAAAAGCGTATAGTTGTTTAGGTTTGATATGGGAGGAACTTCCAATGGCAAAATCAATTAATCGTCGAGAAAGGAAAAAAATTAATTCAAAAAAAGCTATTATTGATGCTGCCGTAGCCTTATTTATTCAAAAAGGATACAGCGAGACATCTATTGCCGAGATTATGGGTGAAGCTGATCTGGGTCTTGGTACTTTTTATAATTATTTTCAATCCAAAGAAGAGATTCTCAAATATTTTCTGGCAGATATTATTGCCAAGACCAATCAGTCTTTTATAAACTTATCAAAAGAATCCAAGAGTGCTGCCGAAATATTGACGGAAATGTTTTTATTTACGGGAAGAATGCTGGATCAAAACCGGTTTGTGCTGCCGCTGTTTTTAAGCAGCGTTCATAAAAGCAGCGGGACTAAGAATTCTGCCGCAGCATCAGCCAATCGGCTGACCTTCAAGACTATTTTTGACAGCATTATTCGGGAAGGACAGGCGAAAGGGGAGTTCAGAAGGGATATCCCGGCGGAAGTCATAACGGAGATGTTTCATTCGATTTTTCAGGCTGCTTCCTTTAGCAGTCTGGACATCACCTTTATGGAAAATATTGAATACAAGCTCAAGCTGATTTTAGACGGGCTGATTTTGCAAAAATAATCGCTGAATCGCTAAAAAATGTCCATACATTTATTGACCTGCCGGCTAAAAGCGTGATACACTACAATTAATAATGAATCTAATTCAGTTATGAACAGAATTCTATTTTCTTTTGTTGCGGTAACGATTTTCAAAAAACCATAAGTATACACGAAGAAATTTTTTAGGTGGGATAATATGATAAGTGTTACGAAACTGCTGTTTGCAACCGAATATTTCGGCGATAGTTTGCGCTATAGCCGGCATTCCCGGGGAGCCCGCAATGGCGTTACAATTGATGCCGGGCCGGTTGTTGTGTGGAATTCAACAAAAACGTGCAACCTTCGCTGCCGTCACTGTTATATGGATTCGGATGCCCGGCAGTATCAGGATGAGCTGACGACAACTGAGGCGAAGCAATTTATTGATGACTTGGCGGATTTCCGGGTACCGGTTTTGTTATTTTCCGGCGGGGAGCCTCTTATCAGGCCCGATTTTTTTGAACTGGCTGCTTACGCAGCCGAAAAAGGCATCCGGCCGACTCTGTCAACGAACGGTACTTTAATTACGCCGGAGGTTGCCGGGCGGATTAAAGCGATCGGCGTTGGTTATGTCGGGATTTCCCTGGATGGGTTACGGGAAGTTAATGACAAATTTCGCGGGAAAAAAGGCGCTTTCCGGGCAGCCATGCAGGGAATTCAAAATTGTGTTGCCGCCGGACAGCGTGTCGGACTGCGGTTTACCATCAACCGTCATAATTTTCAAGAAATGGATCGGATTTTTGATTTTATTGAAGCGGAAAATATTGACCGGGTTTGCTTTTATCACCTGGTGTACTCCGGCAGGGGCAGCCAAATGCTGGGAGAAGATTTGACTCCCGCCGAGTCCCGGCAGGCCATGGACATTATTATCCGCCGGACGCGGGATTTTGAAGAACGGGGTTTGACCAAAGAAATCCTAACGGTGGATAATCATTGCGATGGGGTATACATGTATCTCAAGGCGCTGGAGAAAAATAATTATAAACAGGCCGAAAGAATTAAAAGACTGATATCGTTAAACGGCGGTAATCGTTCCGGGATTGCTTTTGCGGAAGTGGATCCCCAGGGGTTTGTCCATCCGGATCAATTTACCCAGCATTATACTTTCGGCAATGTACGGCAACGCAAATTCGGCGACATCTGGACCGATGCAAGCCAGCCGGTTCTGGCCGGACTGAAAGACCGCAAGCCGTTGCTGAAGGGCCGGTGTGCGGCCTGTCGGTACCTTGGCAGCTGCAACGGCAATTTCCGGACACGGGCTGAAGCCATTACCGGTGATTTTTGGGAATCGGATCCGGCCTGCTATTTGACGGACGAGGAAATCGGCATCGCCGATCGGCAGCTGTCGGTTTAACGCGTTTGATATTGTTTGTGAAGGAGAAGGACGGATGATTGTTTCCTGGAATACAACTAATGCCTGTAATATGTACTGCGATCATTGTTATCGGGATGCGGGCTGCAAGGCGGAAGAAGAATTGAATACAGCGGAAGCAAAAACTCTGCTGGAGCAAATCGTCAAAGCTGGCTTTAAAATTATGATTTTCAGCGGCGGCGAACCGCTGCTGCGTCCGGATATTGTTGAACTGGTTCGCTATGCGGCTTTGCTGGGGCTGCGGCCTGTTTTCGGCACCAACGGAACCTTAATTACATTAGACATGGCCCGGCAATTAAAAGCAGCCGGGGCTATGGGCATGGGCATATCCCTTGATTCTTTGGATGCTGCGAAGCATAATGAATTCCGTCGTTTTCCCGGTGCCTGGGAAGGGGCGGTGCGAGGAATGCGCAATTGCCGGGAAGTGGGACTGCCTTTTCAGATTCATACCACTATTATGGATTGGAATGCTCCTGAGATTGAAAAGATTACGGATTTTGCCGTCCAGGAAGGTGCTGTGGCGCATCACTTTTTCTTTTTAGTGCCTACCGGCAGAGCGGTTTCCATTGAAGCGGAATCCCTGAGAGCTGAGGCCTATGAAGCTACTCTGACGCGAATTTTGAAAAAGCAGCAGGAAGTCGATATTGAACTGAAACCTACCTGCGCTCCCCAATTCATGCGGATTGCCAAGCAAATGGGCATGAATTTGCGCTTCGGTCGCGGCTGTCTGGCCGGAACGGCTTATTGCATTATCAGCCCCAAGGGACAGGTGCAGCCCTGCGCTTATCTGAATATCCCCTTAGGGGATGTGAGAAAGACTCCGTTTGATGAAATTTGGCGTAACAATGAAGTGCTCCAGAAACTGCGGACTATGGAATACCAGGGCGGCTGCGGCGCCTGTGAGTACAAGCGGCTGTGCGGCGGCTGCCGGGCCAGGGCGGCCTATTACCATGACGGGGATTATATGGCGGAGGAGCCTTGGTGTTTGTATCACGGACGCCGGGGAGTATAGGATTTAAGTGTAATACTGGTATGGTAACGAAGAAGCACGATCTGTCGGGTAAGGACAGTCGTGCTTTTTTGTTATGACATTAAATATTCTGCGTATTTTCTTTTTTCACTGCCGGATCGTATTCGCCGAAAATTTTTTTGAATTGAATCCTTGTCCAGCCTTGCAAGTCACTGTCAGTGCTGTTCAGCAGTCCTGTTAGTACAGCCAGCATTTCTGCCAATTCCCCATCGGGTGCAGTTTCGTCATTGGAAGGGAACGGGGTGCCTTTACCCAATACCAGCCAGTCCAGTGACACTCCATAGGTAACACACACCTTCGCTAAAAATTCAAGGCTCGGCTTTGCGCCATGCTCAATGTTATTTACGTAACCGCGGGAAGCAGCAACTGATTCTCCAAAAGTTTTTTGCGACAGAGTTCCCCGGACCTGACGGATTTTTGCACCGATTTCTTCAAAATGTAGACTCGTCAACAACACCTCCTCAGGGTTGATGGATGATACTTATAAATATCATAATAAAATAAAGTAAAGTGAATTTAGGCACTGATAAATTTCAATTATCGATTGACTGAAATCTATTAATGTCATATAATGTATAATATATAGAAAAAAGTGTTAATTTTGTTACATTAAGTCTGCGTTAACAGGACATGATTAAAAATGAGGTGAAGCCTATCATAATGGAGTAAGCACAGAAAGCGCAGTAGTGCGCTGGTATCGTAAAAGAAGGCAAAACAGCAGGAACGATAATCCGGGCAAACGGCAAGCGCCTCCCATTTCCGGACGAAAGGGAGGGGTTGCATTATACTGGATTGCCAAGAAGGAGTGAAGAAGGCATAGAGATTGCTTCGCTGCCGTTCGCAGCGGGCAGGGAAAATTACACAGAGTAGCATGAAAGAATGTCTTTTACTCGTATTACTTCATTATACATTGAGTTCTGGTTAGGAAACAACCTAGAGGTTTATACAAAGCGGGAATTATGAGGCGGTGAGTGAATTTGGCGTTAACCGATCTGCGGGTGCATGAGCACGAAGTAGATTTTTTGAAATCGTATTTAAGTTCTATTATCAATGCTTTCGAGGATGGCGGATGTTTTGTCGTTGCCGATCTCAATACGGTAACGTATAAATTGGCGGAGAAATTTGACCTTCCGGGGGTGGAAGTCGGTTCGCAGCATGTCCAGGGCGGTGTTATCGCCCACGCGATTCAAACCGGTACAACAGGCATGCAGAAACTTAACCGGAATATATACGGTGTGAGAACAAAAGTTTTCAGCGGTCCCGTCTGGCAGGAAAACGACACGGACATTAGCGGCGCCTGGGCGTTGCTTCTTCCCCAGGAGCATAAACTGGGCGGCGCTTTCGAGCATTTCGCGCCGGTTATTACCGACCTGCTGCCGGAAGGCGGCGTTATATTTCTTACCGATAAAGAAAAATGCGTCAAACGGCAGGGGTCCGCTAAATTTGATATAGCCGAAGTGCAGGCGGGCGTGCCAATAAGGGACGGCAGCAGCCAAGCGGAAGCGATGAAACAAAAAAAGCAAGTTACGGTAGACGTTGATGCAGCGGTATTTGGCTTTCCGGTCAGGGCCATCGGGGTTCCTTTGCTGGATGACGCAAGCGGCGAAGTCGTTGGATCGTTTAACATTGCCATACCCCGAAAACTGGCTACCGATTTGAAGGAATTGGCGCAGAACCTTGATCAGGGGCTGACGGGAGTCGCAGCTGCGGTACAGCAGATTACTTCGGCGACGAATGACGCCAGCACCAACCAAAGCCATTTGCATGAGGAAATTGAAAATGTAAAAGGTCATTTGGACAAGATTAATGAAGTGATGGCTTTTATTAAAGACATTGCCGATGAAACGAAGATGCTGGGTCTGAATGCGGCGATTGAAGCGGCCCGGGTCGGCGATGCCGGCAGGGGATTCGGCGTGGTAGCGGAAGAAATCAGAAAACTGTCGGAAGAGTCAAAAAAGACTGTCGCTCAAATCAAGGAACTGACCAAACAAATCGAAGCATCAATGAATGAGACAGCGGACGCCTCCCAGTCCACCTTGGCGGTGACGGAAGAAACATCGGCGGCAGTGGAAGAAGTGAATGCGACAATTGAAGAAATGACCAGTATGGGGAATAACTTATCTGGTATGGCGGCAAACCTGTAGAAAGGAGCAGGAGCAATGGCGAAAGATAGTTTGAAGTTGGTCGTATTTACTATGGAAACGGATCAGACCGTGTACGAATACGGCATCCCTATCGGTCAGGTGCAGGAAATTACCCGGCCGAATAAAATTACCAAATTACCGGGGATGCCATCTTTTGTCGAAGGTGTTATGAATCTGCGGAAAAGTGTGATTCCGGTTGTTGATCTTAAGAAACGGTTTGGGATTGGCAGTACAGTGACGAAAGATACAACTCGGATTATTGTGGCCCAAGCTGGCGGGCAAAAATGCGGCCTTATCGTTGACGATATATTGGAAATTATTCCGGTGGCGGCGGAAGATATGGAACAGACGCCGTCGTTTGCCGGGGGCATAGGTTCCGAATATATTATCGGCATCGGCAAGGTGGATGACCGGTTGATTATTGCGCTTGATATGGATAAAATTCTGACTGGGAACGAAGAGCAAGCGCTGGAGAATATTGTTGTTTGATAACGGCTTATGAGGGCGGTTGAAACACATGCGGATAATTTCGCTGTCGCAAGCGCAGCCGGGAATGGTGATTGCGAGAAATGTGTTCGGTGCCGATGGAGATCTTTTGCTTGCCGGTGGAATGATACTGACGGAAAGTTATATTCGCCGGCTGCGGAGCTTGGGGATATATTCTATATATATTGAGAGTTTGTTAGGGGAGAATGTAGAAACTCCGGAAGTATTGCAGGAAAAGACGCGGACTATGGCTGTTGCCAGAATTCAGGAGACATTTAAAAATTTACGGAAGAGGCAAAGCACCTCTTGTGAAGCAGTCCACAAAATCGCCGCTACAATCGTAGAAGAAATCATGAATAACAAGTGTGCGATGGTTCAGTTGACCGATATCCGCACTTTTGACGACTATACGTTTGGTCATTCGGTCAATGTGTGTGTATTGGCGGTGCTGACGGGAATGGCGTTGGGGACGATGAACAGGGAGCGGCTGGAAAAGCTGGCGATGGGTGCTTTGCTGCACGACGTAGGCAAGATGATGGTACCGAACGAAATTATAAATAAGCCGGGGAAATTGGACGCCGGGGAATGGAAGATTATGCAGCAGCATTCCGCCTACGGTTTTGAAATCCTGCGGACTAAAAGCCGGGATTTGTCAATCATTTCCGCCCATGTGGCGTTTCAGCACCACGAAAAATTCAATGGCGAAGGCTACCCGCGGGGATTAAGCGGCGATCATATCCATGAATTCGCCCGCATTGTCGCTGTGGCGGATGTGTATGATGCATTGACGTCGGATCGGGTCTATAATAAGGCGATGCAGTTGCAGCAAGCGTATGAAATACTTTTGGCCGAGGCCAATACCCATTTTGATCCGGTAATTCTTCAGGCATTTTTAGAGCGCATAGCCATTTATCCGGCAGGATGTCTAGTGGAATTGAATACCGGCGATATCGGGATTGTCGTCAAGGTAATACCTAAGTTAGCGACGCGGCCGACAGTCAGGCTGATTGTAAACTGTGACGGGGACAGATATCCGGATAGGCCAGAGATTGATTTGAGTGTTGAGCATACGATTTTTGTCCGCAGAGTTTTGGCTGAAGCGGAATTATCCGAGTGGAATACTGATATTACCAGCCAATAGAGCGGCTGGTTTGCATAGGTGCCATTTACTGTAACTAATATTTTAAAAAGCAGTAGAAATCGCTAATTTTGCGTTTTCTACTGCTTTTGTGTTTGGCGACGCAGGAGAAAATTTTGACGAATGAAGTATAAAATTGAAATTTTCGCTATCGATTTATATTTAATTTTCATGTATTTTAAAGAAGACAGGAATTTTACATAATAGGCCAGAAACATATATCATATTTAAGAGAGTCATCTAACAAGGTATGAGTGCGTTTCTTTTTATATGTGATGCTCGAATAAATATGGCGAAGATAGAGGTGCGAATTTACATTGGCAGATCAAACTATCCAACAAAGACAAACAGGGCGTAAAGCTTTAAGTTTTGGTTGCTCGGCACATTTACTGCATGATGGTATCAGTGATACGTTATATGTTCTGTTTCCTATTTGGCAGGCGCAATTCGGCTTATCTTTTACCCAGGTCGGTTTTCTTAAGACCCTGTTTTCCGGGACGATAGCCAGTTTTCAGGTTCCGGCGGGCTTATTGGCAAATCGTATTGGCGCACTTCGGCTGGTATTATTGGGTACGGTACTGACGTGTATGGCGGTTATGGCGTTTGGCTGGGCGTCTACACCGATTCTGTTAGGACTTTTTTTGATCCTGGGAGGCTTAGGCGAGAGTGTTCAACATCCCCTGTCATCGTCAATCATTTCAGCGGCGTATCCAGAGGTGAAAGCAAGACGTACCGCACTTTCGACTTTTAATGTAGCCGGAGATTTGGGGAAGCTGCTTCTTCCTGGCATAACATCCTTTTTTATTTCCCTTTCCAATTGGGAAATAGCAACAAAAGTACTGGCGGTTTTTGGATTATCGGTAGTTTTTATCCTTTACTTGCTTGCCAGAAGGATGAAAGTAGCTGCGAAACCCAGCACAAAGAAACCATCCTATACACTGCTGGGGCTGAAAGGATATGAAGCTTTTTGGTCTCTTTCCACAATCGGGGTCATTGATAGTGCAACCAGGATGGGGTTTTTGACCTTCTTTCCTTTTCTGCTAAGAGAGAAAGGTGCTGATATTACCACGATAGGGCTGGCGTTAACATTAATTTTCGCCGGTGGTGCCGTTGGAAAATTAGCCTGCGGTGTGTTAGCAACACGATTGGGGATTTTGCGCAGCGTAATAGTAACTGAAATCATTACCGCTGTATGCATTGGCGGAATGATGATATTGCCTTTGGGAAATGCGATCCTATTAGCTTCGATACTGGGAATCGCGCTTAACGGTACTTCATCCGTTCTTTATGGCAGTGTTCCTGAGCTGGTTTCAGAAGAAAAACGCAGCCAATCTTTTGCTTTGTTTTATACTGCGACTATTGGTGCCGGGGCTATATCACCGCCGGTTTACGGCTTTGTAAGTGATGTGGTTGGAATTCAAACTACAGTCGTCATTATTGCTCTGATTGTTTTGCTTACCATTCCCTTAACCGTACCCCTGCGCGGCAAACTGGGGACAGCTGCAACGGTTCAAAGACATTAAAACGGTAAGCAGACTTTTGACGAAAACGGCCAAAATCATTGATAAAATAAATGATTTTGACCGTCTTTTAACGTACTATAATTTACTCACCGTGGACTTGGGCATGAATATCGTTATGTTCCTTAATGTCCCAGGGCTCCAACCCGATGGAAACACGATAATCGTTAATGGCCTTGTGGACAGCCTCTTCCGCCAGCACGGAACAGTGCATTTTTACCGGCGGAAGTCCGTCAAGGGCTTCCGCGACTGCCTTATTGCTCAGTTCCCAGGCTTCTTCCAGGGTTTTGCCTTTAATCATTTCCGTTGCCATGCTGGAAGAGGCGATGGCAGAACCGCAGCCGAAGGTATTAAATTTTACATCCTCAATACGATTATCTTTGACCTTTAAATATATTTTCATAATATCGCCGCAGACCGGATTGCCGACTTCGCCAACTCCGTTGGCATCGTCAATTTCGCCGACATTTCTGGGATTCATAAAATGATCCATTACTTTTTTACTGTACTTCATAGTTAATTGCCTCCTTGCTTTAAATATTCTTTCCATAAGGGGGACATATCGCGCAGCCGCTGCACAATTCCCGGCAGTACTTCGATGGTGTAGTCGATATCCTCTTCCGTTGTGGCGCTTCCCAGAGTAAGCCGCAGTGAGCCATGAGCAATTTCATGGGGCAGCCCGATAGCTAATAGGACATGGGAAGGATCAAGGGAGCCGGAGGTGCAGGCACTGCCGCTGGAGGCGGAGATGCCTTTGCTGTCCAGCAGCAGCAGCAGAGATTCGCCTTCAATGAACCGAAAGCACATATTGACATTTCCCGGCAGACGCTTGTCCCCGGCGGGACCGTTCAGTTTGCTGTGGGGAATAGAGGAAAGACCTTGAATCAGCTTATCCCGCAAACGGCGTAAACGCTCGCTCTCTCCTTGTATGTCGGCTGTTGCCATTTCAATGGCTTTGCCTAAGCCGACGATGCCGGCAATATTTTCCGTGCCGGCTCTTCTGCCTCGTTCCTGCCCGCCGCCGTGAATCAGATTTTCGATTTTTACGCCTTTACGGATATAGAGGACGCCAACGCCTTTCGGTCCGTAAATTTTGTGACCGGCCATTGATAACAGATCGACATTCAGGGCTTTTACATCAATCGGCACATGCCCGACTGCCTGTACGGCATCGGTATGAAAGTAGATCTTTTTCTCCCGGCAGATTTTGGCGATTTCACTGATCGGCTCAATAGTGCCGATTTCATTGTTGGCAAACATGATCGAAACCAGAATGGTTTTGTCGGTAATTGCCTGGCGCAGTTCATCAAGGTTGATAAAACCTTGGGAATCAACCGGCAGATAGGTGACTTCGAATCCGTTCTTTTCTAAAAACTGGCAAGCGTGTAAGACAGCATGATGTTCAATTTTGGTGGTTATAATATGATTTCCCCGATTTTTATTGGCAAAGGCGATGCCTTTTAAAGCCCAGTTATCCCCTTCGGAGCCGCCGCCGGTGAAAAAGATTTCGCTTTTATCGGCGTTCAGGGCTTTGGCTGCTTGTTCCCGGGCCTCATCAATGGCTGTTTCCGTGATCCGTGCCAGGGAGTAGATGGAAGAAGGATTGCCGTAATAAGTATTCAGATAGGGGAGCATTTCATCGAAAACTTCCGGTTTGATGTAGGTTGTTGCCGAATGATCCAGATAAATATGTTTGTCACTCATGAGTAGCACCTTCCTTGTTGTTTTTCATTTTAGTATAGTCATCAACCATATCCCCCAGGGTGGTCGACTTTAGCACGCTGTCAATACTTTCTTTGATTCGGACCCAGAGAAGCCTGGTCGGACAGCAGTCGATATTAGTGCAGGAAGTATCTTCAATGCAGTCGGATATCTCAATAGAGCCTTCGAGAACATCCATAATATCGTAGACGGTTATTTCCTGGGGCGGTCTGCTTAAAGTATAGCCGCCGTAGGCACCACGGATGCTCTTGATGATGCCGGCTTTGCGGAGCTGGGCAAATAATTGTTCCAAATAGCATTCCGATACGTTTTGCCTTTCCGCAATTGATTTTATGGAGATGTGTTCTTTCCCATAGTGGATCGCAAGATCTACTGCCGCTTTTACTCCATAGCGGCCTTTGGTTGATAATTTCATTGAACTTCACCACCATTAATCCTAGTAATATACTATGCATTATTAGAGTAACAAATCCGATGAATTTTGTCAACATTAAAAATAAAAATTATCGGCTGGCGGGAAGTTGATGCAATTACAACTATTTGCTGAGCGATGAGCCATGTTCCGACCGGTTATGCCCTGATACGTCAACAGCCAATCGCCCCGTGCTCACTTCCTGAACCATTCCGCGACAAAGTCTTTGAACCGCTTGGCTGCCGGCGATAAATACCGGCCTTTTTTCCAGGCAATTCTGATAGTACGGGAACAGGCAGGATTGGAGATAGGTAAAAAAACAGTATTTATATGTTCCAGACCAGGACTTTGGGGGATAAGTGCGACTCCAAGGCGGGCCTCCACCAGTCCGGCGACGGTCATAATCTCTTCCCCTTCAAAGGTTATCAACGGATGAATAGATGCAGCCTTAAACAATTGATCCATCAAAACCCGGAGACCATAATTTTCCTTGAAAGTAATTATCGGCTCATGGGCGATTTCCTCCAAGGCAATTTGAGACCGCCCGGCCAGATGGTGATTGGAGGGAACGCAGACGAAAATTTTTTCCTTATAGAGGTCGGCCCATTCGATAGAATCATTCGTTGGCATATCGGAGCAAAGACAGAGATCAATTTCTCCCAGCATAAGCTGATGCAACAAGAGAGGAGCGCCGTTTTGATATAGCTTAAATTCAATTTGGGGATAGCGATTGCGAAAGCTCCCTAATAGATTGGGTACGATATTCAATCCCAAAGAATGTAAAAAAGCTAAAGCGATACTGCCATGTTCCGGATTGAGTAAATCAAGGATGATTTGTTTGCCTGCGGCAATTTCATGCAGAGCCCTTTCCACATGTTCTAAAAATATTTTTCCGTGATTATTTAAAATAATACTTTTTCCGCAACGCTCAAACAGGGGAAAGCCGAGTTCATTTTCCAATTTGGCAATCGAACGGCTGAGAGCTGACTGGGACAAGGCTAATTTCTCGGCAGCATGGGTAAAATGCTGCATTTCGGCCAATGTTTTAAAGTAAATAAGCTGGTTCCATTCCAAAATACATACCTTCTTTTTTTCGCTGTAAAATTATCATACTCGAATTGACAAAAATTATCTATGATTTTTGCAAAACATCATGCATAATAAACATGATTATTATACTGATAATGCATTGGACGTATTATAAAATAAGGTCTACTATAGAGAAAAGACAAACCCATTGTTGGTGAAAGGTTGATTGGGATGAATAACTATATACAAAAAGGAACTCCCCAGTATTGGAGGGCTCTTTCTGCTTTGTTTTTAGGAACTTTGGCAGCTTTTGGCGTGATGTATTGCACACAGCCTCTTATTCCGGTTTTTTCGAAGGAGTTTGCCTTAACTCCTTCCGTTGCCAGTTTGGCCATGTCCTTTACCAGCGGCGGAATGGCATTATCCATGCTGGCCATTGCCGGCCTGGCCGGTTTTTTGGATCGAAAAATAACCATGGCTGTTTCTTTGTTTGGTTCGGCTGTTTTGACGGTGGCTGTTGTTCTTAGCAGCGATTTCACCACTATTTTGCTTTGCCGGGCGGCTCAGGGAATTTTGCTGGCAGGTTTTCCCGCCATTGCCATGGCGTATATCAATGAAGAATTTGAACCGGGAATTACCGGCTTGGTGATCGGAGTTTATATTAGCGGAACATCCATCGGCGGGCTATGCTCCCGGCTGCTGGTCAGTGCTCTGACGGATTTTTTCTCCTGGAAGATTGCCTTGGGATGTATTGGATTGTTAGGCTTTTTTATCGGTATCTGGTTTTGGTTTGGAATTCCCCAGTCCAAACATTTCGTGCCGCAGAAGCATTTACCGCAGAATATGGGAAGCGATCTACTGCAAAATTTGCGTAACCCCCTGATTCTCCGGCTCTATTTGATTGCTTTTGCCATTATGGGATCTTTTATGGCGGTCTATAATTTTATTGGTTATTCCTTAATGGCGCCGCCGTATAATTTCAGTCAGACGGCAGTTGGCGGCTTGTTTACCCTCTATTTGATCGGCACTTTCAGTTCCACCTTTATGGGCGGTATGGCCGACCGGCATGGCAATGCCAAAATTCTCTGTTTGTCCATTTTTTTGATGCTGTTCGGCGGCATTGTTACTTTGGCCGCTAGTTTGATCATCAAGATTATTGGTTTGGCTATTTTTACCTTTGGCTTTTTCGGCAGCCATTCCACAGCCTGCAGCTGGGTAGGAAAAAGCTGTTTGGGAGATAAGGCACGGGCCGCTTCCCTGTACCTGCTTTTTTATTATTTTGGCGCCAGTGTGATTGGAACCGCCGGTGGGGTGTTTTTATTCCACTACGGCTGGCCGGGCGTGATTTTACTTGTCGGCGTTGTTCTGGGAGGATCATTGCTGCTTTCCGCAGTATTAATATTGAAGAAAACGCACCATGGACGGTTGATCGATTTTCATTTTCAATAGAAAATTTAACTCCAATTCCCGCAAAAAAAGGACAATTTTCTATCAATACTGAATTGTAAAAAATATAGCGGTTCTTTGCTTGCGGGGAGGGTTATTTCTATGCTTGAAAATCAGCACGTGGTTACAGTTGGTATTGTTTCACCGTTTGATACTTTTACGCGTCAGGCCCGGCTTCTGGCCGGCACGATTCCCAATATCAAGCTGGAGATATATGAAGCAGCTTTGGAAAAAAGCCGCGACATAGTCAGTAAACTGACCGACCGGCGGGTGGATGTTGTCGTCAGCCGGGGTGCTACTGCCGAATACTTGAAGCCATATACTCAATTACCGGTAGTGAGTTGTAACATTACCTTCTATGATTTGGCTCTTGCCTGCCGTAAAGCGAAACAATACGGCAGTAAAATTGCCATTATCCTTTTCGGCTCCAGCGACTTTGATATCCCATTTCTGTCGGAACTGCTTGGTATCCAAATTGTTCATATTCCCAGCTATACTAATTCATTGGAAATTAAACGGGGTATTGACTCTTCAGTTGCCCAGGGATACAAAGTTATTGTCGGCAGCGCCCTGGCTGTCAGCTATGCTGAAAAGATGGGAATTCCGGGACTGGTAGTGGAGTCGTCATCTCAGTCAATACAGGATGCTATTGCTGTTGCCGCTCACTTGGCCCGGGTTCGCCGGGCAGAGCGGGAACAGGCGGAAAAGATGCGGGTTATTCTTGATTTTGCCTATAGCGGTGTCATTGCTGTCGATGCTCGGGGCAGGATTGAGGTATTCAATGAAACAGCCAGGAAAATTATCGGCGTGACCAGAGACTGCATTGGCCGGAACATCGAACAGGTCGTTCCGAATACCCGCTTGCCTGAAGTCGTCAAAAAAAACGAACCACAGATTGGTGAAATTCAGCGAATTAGCGCTGCAACCTCCATATTGACCAGCCGGGTTCCCTTATTGGTGGAAGGGGAAGTTATCGGTGCAGTGGCTACTTTTAACGAAGCCACTCACATTCAACGCTGGGAGCAGAAACTGCGGAAAGAACTGATAGGCAAGGGGTTGGTTGCGAAAAAAACATTTGATGATATCTGCCGCTGCAGTGCTCCGCTGAAGGACGCGGTGGAAAAGGCTAAACAGTTTGCCGCTTCTGATCTTCCGGTCCTGATTTATGGTGAAACCGGCACAGGGAAAGAAGGCTTTGCCCAAAGTATTCACAATGCCAGTTCCCGGTCATCCGGTCCCTTTGTAGCCATTAATTGTTCCGCATTGCCGGAAACACTGCTGGAAAGCGAACTGTTTGGCTATGAAGAAGGTGCGTTTTCCGGCGCTCGGCGCGGCGGCAAGCATGGTTTATTTGAACTTGCCCATGGCGGGACTATTTTTCTGGATGAAATCGGCAGTATTTCTGTTTCCCTGCAGTCCCGCCTGCTGCGAGTATTACAGGAAAAGGAAGTGATGCGGGTGGGATCCGACCGGATCATTCCCGTCGATTTCCGTTTGATTACGGCTACTAATGTTGATTTGGCCGGCCAATTGCGGGAGGGAAAATTCCGTTCCGATTTATATTTCCGCATCAATGTTCTCCGTTTGCCATTGCCTGCTTTGCGGCAGTGCCCCGAAGATATATCCTATTTAGCCGGAGTTTTTCTGGAACGGGCGGGACTGAACACAGAGGAGATACTGACTCCGGCTGCATTTTCCCGGCTGCAGCAATATTCCTGGCCGGGAAATATTCGTGAATTGGAGTCCTTTTGCCGGCGACTGGCTATTTTGTCGAAAAGCCAGTCGATAGAAGAGATTCTGGACGAATTTACCAACGAGCTGCAGCCGCCTTCGGCCGCTCCAGAACTGACGAAGCCGGATATTGTTTTGACTATTGGCCCCTGGCAGGAAATGGAACGGGAGATTTTTCATCAGGCTGTCCGGCATTTTGGCAATAACCGCACGCTGGCCGCTAAAATCATGGAAATTAGCCGCTCGACCTTATGGAAGAAAATGAAATAATATGAAATGTTTAAATGGCGCACATCGTTTGCACCATTGTTTTATTTTTGAACGATATTTTTAAATATAGAAAGAAATATCGCAATATTCCCATTGGCACGAATATTGCATAATAGTAAGGTATTAGGTTGCGAGCTAAAATTATCATACCTTTGATTATTTATCTATAATAAATTGAAGGAGTGTTGTTAAATGAAATCGACTACACAATTACGCCATCTTTTGGAAAAAAGCAACAAGGGGGAGATCCTTGTTGCTCCTGGAGCTCATGATGCTTTAAGTGCCCGTCTGGTAGAAGCTGCCGGATTTAATGCCGTATATATGACCGGTTATGGAGCTTCGGCCAGTTTGCTTGGCAAACCGGATGTCGGACTGCTGACACTTAGTGAAATGGCCAATCAGGCTCACCGCTTCGCTTCGACAGTCAGCGTGCCGGTCATTGCCGACGGAGACACCGGCTATGGCAATGCCGTCAATGTGCAGCGTTCCGTCCGGGAATACGAGGCGGCCGGAGCCGCGGCTATTCAGCTGGAAGATCAAGTAGCCCCGAAAAAATGCGGTCACATGCTGGGACGGGAAATCATAGCGGCCGAGGAAATGGTTGGCAAGATCCAGGCAGCGGTGGAAGCCCGCAAGGATAAGGATTTCGTCATTCTCGCCCGTACCGATGCCCGTACTAACTACGGAATTGAAGAAGCGATTCGCCGGGGAAAACTTTATCAGGAAGCGGGAGCGGATGTTTTGTTTATTGAGTCGCCGGAGAATGTTGATGAAATGAAGCGAATCACGTCCAGTTTTCAGGTTCCGGTGCTGGCCAATATGCTGGAACGGGGCAGAACGCCGCTTCTGACAACCCAGGAATTGCAAGCTATCGGCTACAACTTGGTTATCTTCTGCGTGGCTTCTACTTATGTTACGGCTAAGGCAGTGTTTGATTATTTACTGCATCTGAAAAAGGAAGGAACCACAAAGGATTTGATCCAAGACAGTATGATGCCTTTCCCGGATTTTAATAAATTTATCGGTCTTGATGAAATCCGGTTGATTGAAAAGAAATATGCCGGACGGGAATAATCAGTTTCAGATGTGAGCAGCTAGGGAAATAGCTTAAATCGTAAAACGAGTCCGTATCACAAGAGTGGTACGGACTCGTTTTACGGTTTATCGTCGAGCTAATCAAATCATATCTGGAACTTTTCGATGGCTGCCTGCAGATCGGTAGCCAGTATGGCCAGGCTTTGACTGGAAGATGCGATTTCTTCCATGGACGCGGACTGCTCTTCGGTGGCGGCGGAAACGGTCTGAGATTCTGCCGCTGCCTGTTTGCTGGCGGTATCAATTTCTTTGATCGAGGCGACCAGTTGCTGGTTGCCGGCGGCGATTTGGTGGATGGATGCGGAAATATCTTTGATTTCATTAGATAAGTTGAGGATAGCTCCTGCGATATTCTTAAACGTTTCGCCGGTGCCATTGACCAGGGAAATGCCTGTCTGAATGCCAGTGGTGCTGGTTTGAGTGGCAGTGACGACTTGAGTCATATTGATTTCATTTTTTTCAATCAGGGAGCCGATTTTCTGGGCGGCTTGATCAGACTCTTCGGCTAGTTTCCTGACTTCTTCGGCTACCACGGCGAAACCTCGTCCGTGCTCGCCGGCCCGTGCCGCTTCAATAGCGGCGTTTAAAGCCAGAAGGTTGGTCTGGCCGGCAATGTTGGAAATCAACGTCACGATTTCCCGGATTTCCTGGGAGCTTTTGTTTAGCTCGGTAATACTGTTTTCGGTAGCGGCAGCGACTTTGCCGACGTCGTTCATTTGGGAAATGGTTTGTTCTACCGTCTGACGGCCTTGTTCCGCCGTTTGCGAAGTGGAATCGGCAATGGTGGATACGTCTTTTGCTGCTTGTGAGATTTCCTGTACCTTATCCGACATGGCTTGAGTCACTGTCATGACCTGATTGGCGGCAGTCGCCTGTTGTTCTGCGCCGTGGGCGATCTCGGTGATGGAGCCGGCCACCTGGTTGGCAGCATCGGCGGATTGGTGGGCGCTGGCCGTCAGTTCCTCGCTGGAAGCTGCCAATTGGTGAGACTGGCTTTGGATCTGCTGTACCAGATTGCGCAGACCATCGTTCATGGCAATAATATTATCGGATAATTGACCAAATTCACTGTTGTCATGAATTGTTTTTTTGATGGGTTTTAACTGACCGGTGGCAATATCCTGAGTGACTTGGCTGATACGAATGATGGGCCGAACAAAAGAGTTGCTTTGCCAAAAGGTGATGCCAAGGACAATCAGCAGGCAAAGAATGGACAGGCCGATCTGAGCTCGGGACAAGGCCGTGATTTCGCTGGTGGCATCTGCTTTCGTTGTAGTCATGAATAGAACCCAATGTTGGCCGCCAGGTAGATCGATCGGGGTGAAGAAACCGATTTGGTCGAAACCTGTTGTCGATTTATATTCCACTTGGACACGCTTGCCTTTTTCCGTGGATTCGGCAAAAGCAGCCATGAATTTCGGGTCAAGGCCGGCTCCGCTGCTTAGTTTGTTCTTTAATTCGCCGGAAATTTCGCCGGTTTTTACGTTCATATTGCCAACTAGTTCCGGACGGGTCGGATGGGCTAAATATAGACCGGAGTCATCCAGCAGCGCTCCATAGCCTTCTTGCTTGAATTTGATATCCTTAATAATCGGTAATAACTTGTCCAGAGAATAGGTTCCATAGATTACGCCGATCAGCTGACCGGAGCGGAGAACGGGAACAGTGAGAGCAATCGTTTGCTGCTGGGTAGAGCGTGATATGTAAGGCTCTGAAATATATGACTTTTTCGTTTGGATAACTTTTTGAAAATATTCCCGATCGAAGCTGCCGGAACCATCCCCGGCGTCATTGATAGACAGCCCGTCCGGGGAGGCGAAAAAGATATGATCAAATTTGCCGATACGCTGCTGTGCTTCTTTTAAAGCCGGTTGAATCTGGCCTTTATCGCCGCTTTGCACTCTTTCCATACTGGCAAGATCTTCTAACTGAATCAGGGAGGTGCTGAGTTCGGTTTTCACATGAGCGGCGGCGGCGGTGACCGTGGATTGTTCCGTTTGATCCAGACTTTCTTGCAGATATTTTTCAGAAAAATAATAACTGACGCCAGACACGACCAGCAGAGTGCCGACAACCAGGATACCAATGAGACGCATGAGCCGGAAACGGATACTGTGAGTAAGTTTCATAATGTGCTTATTCTCCTTTTTGGTTTTTTCAATCAAAATTTTTATCGTATGCTGCATCCCTTTAAAAATAGTAAAAATATAGGGACTTTTTAGAATATATCTTAAGTGTAACATTTTGGTATTTGAAAGACACTGACTGCTATAGTTGAATTTATCATTTTTTTTCGGCTCATTTGGCTAGTTGTTCTCCAGAAAGAAAATAAAAGAAACCACCTGGCGTGTGTCAGGTGGTTTTGCTCAGACCATTTGCTTGATTTTCCATATATTTAAAGCGATTTTCAGATCAAACCGTTCTTGCTGGGATTGTAGATCGTATCCCAGTTCTTTGATTTTATTCAATCGATATTTCAAGCCGCTAACAGATAACGCGGATTCTTTCGAGGTTTCCTGAATGCTGTTATTGTCTAAATACTGATCCAGGGTTTTGAGTAATTCCGTATTATATTTTTTATCATGAGCGATAAGCCGGTTCAATTTTTCCTCCATAAAATTCAACAATTCTTTTTTGTTATTAGCGCCGAACAGTAAGGCCAGGGAACCTAAATCGTCGTAAAAAGCCATTCCGCTGTTTTGATTGAACATTTTGGCAATAGCCAGGCATTCAACGGCCTGGTGATACGCTTTTGCATAGTCGGTGGCTTCCCCGGTGATACGGCTGACGCCGAAGAAAAAAGAAAGCTGTGAAAAATGAAGGGTGAGCTTTTGTTTGATTTGACAAAGCACAGCGGCCACTTTCTCTTTAGTGCAATGATTTTTCCAGGGCAGCAGGAATATAATTTTTTCTTTATGCCGTCCGCAAAGAATTGACGGATGACAAGTCTTTAAAAAGACAGTAATAAAGTCCAGAAAAGCAGTATCAGCCAATAAGACTGCTTTTTCGGCAGTATACGGCTTGGCTTTTGAATCGCCGGCTTCCATAACGATAAGCGTATGAGCGGCGGAAACATCAAACCCAAGCCGGTCTGCCCATACTTTCAGAGTTTGCTCGTCAGCCGGGGCTCTTGTAAGCAGGCTGTCTAAAAAATTTCCGCAAAACTGCTGTTTCAAATCAACAATGGTCTTTTGTTTCATGAGTTCAATGGCATAAATATTGGCGGAATTCCGGATAGCCGGGATAAAATCCTGCTTTGTTTTATTATTTGGTATGGCAACAATATAACCGCAAGTTTCAGCTTTGACGACGATGGGAACAAAGGCACAAGGATAAACGTCGTTTTCTATTTTAAAATCGACCCAGGCAGGAGCTGCCTCGGTCGCTAACCCGCCGGCTGCTTGCTTGCCGGTAAAAAAGTTTGCCGTATTTTCAAGAAAAGATTGTATTTTTTTCTGCAACAGTAAATAGGGCTTTTTATCCCAGGCAGGCATGACCAATGTTTGAATTTTATCATTAAAAACCAGAATGGCACTATCGGTTATCGCGGATAATGTTTTGGTGATGCCGCGAAGTCCCTCGCCGCACAATGCTAACTGGATTAAGCGCTGCTGGATATTAAAAAGTTTTTGCAAATGTAGATTCTGCTGTCGAATCGTTTTATTTGCTGTTTCTAATTCTCTTGCGTAGTTCTGCGCGGTTTCTTTTGATTTCTGCAGTTCTAAATGCACCCTGATTCGGGCGCACAGTTCCTGGGAGCAAAATGGTTTTGTGATATAATCCTGTCCGCCTGAATCAAATCCGTTGACTACATTGCGGGAATCCGAAATAGAAGTAATGAAAATGATAGGAATATCCAGGGTCGCCGGTTGATGTTTCAGTGTTTTGCAGACGGTAAGCCCATCCATTTTCGGCATAACGATATCTAATAGGATTAAATTTGGGCAGCTTGTGTTTGCCAGTTCAATGGCTGCCTGACCATTGGTTGCCTCCAGTATTTCATAGTCGGTTTCCAAAAATTTGCGAATGATTTTTATTTCCACCGGACTATCGTCCACAATTAAAATTTTTGCCATAGGGCACCTCCAGTTGGTTAGGTAGTAAAACTAGTCGGGCAATGCGGTTATTCGCATGAGTTTTACCTTTTCTACATATTTCTATATTAATAATATCGACAAAACCATCTAATTTATTAAGAATTTCGACAAATCAGCCAATTTAAAGGAAATGCTTGGTTTAACTCGAACCTTATGCATAAAAAAATCATACCGGTCGGAATCGGAAATGAAATAAAGCAAAAAAACGAGGAAAAAAGAGATAGGGGAAGCAGGATTCTTTAAAACTTTATAATTACACTGATTTAATTCTTTTTGATTTTATCTCACTAAAGTATAATGGAATCTGTGGATATAAATTATACTGGAGTGGAGGATTTATCTATGAAAAAAATAGTGGCCCTGGTAGTGTTGGTCATGATGGCCGGCGCGGTTTTAGCCGGATGCGGCAGCACCAATACAAAAGCACCGGAGCAGAAAAAAATTGTAATTGGGCTGGATGATAATTTTCCGCCAATGGGTTTTCGGGATGAAAAGAA
>JBDKTO010000037.1 GCA_039680175.1 Veillonellales bacterium
GAATAATTTCCAAAGTCCTTTCATCTCTTATAAATGGCGGAGTGGCAGGGATTTGAACCCTGGCAGGGATTGCTCCCTCTAACGATTTAGCAAACCGTCCTCTTCAGCCGCTTGAGTACCACTCCGTAATGAAACTTCTTATGAACGTATGGCGGAGGGGGTGGGATTCGAACCCACGGTCCCTTGCGGGAACACTGGTTTTCAAGACCAGCTCCTTAAACCGCTCGGACACCCCTCCGTGCCCGACATAGTATGTATTATAGCAATGAACGCCGCCTTTGTCAACAGTCCGCAGCCGGGACTTTCTGTAAAATAAGGCAGAACGGTTAACTGCGGCTGGCGATTACAGAAAGGATGCCGCTGTCATAACGGAATACCGGTATACGCCGCAGCTCAAACAGGGGGGAGTTTGTGGAACAAGTTCCGTTCCGTACTGTCAAGCCTTCATGATAGCCGTTATTCTGAGCGATTTGGATGATCGTGTCATTGTAGCTGCCGCAGGGATAGGCAATGGTATCCACGGGTGTTCCTAAAATGCTTTCTAAAGTAGAGCGGGAACTGTTTAGTTCTTCCTCTGCTTCCTGCGAGGAAAGAGTGGCTAACGGACGATGGGTAACTGTATGCGAACCAAAGCACATGCCGCTGCCGGCCATTTCCCGAAGCTGCTCCGGGGTTAACCGTCCGGGAGTCCACAATAAACCGGTAATGATAAAGAAAGTTGCCGATATGCCAAAATTTTGCAGGATAGGAAAGGCATTCTCATAATTGTCGCTATACCCGTCGTCCAGAGTGATCAATACCGGCTGTTCCGGCAGATCGGCATCGTTTCCCAGCAAAAAGGTTTGAAACTGGCGCAGGGAAATGGCCTGATAGCCGTAATCAGCCAGTAAAGCTAAGTCATTGCTGAATCGTTCCGGAGTAACCGTAAGCTGATCTGTCGTATAACCTACCCGATGATATAATAAAATGGGAATTTTTTGGCTGGCCGCACTTCTGCTAAGCAGCAGCGGTGCGGTAATCTCCAGTCCGCTGGCAGCCAGCAGCGAACTCATGCACATTTTAAGAAAATTACGCCGTGTAAACAACCATTTCGCTCTCCGTTCTGCTGCCGCTTTTTTGCTCGCTAAATCTTTTTATAGTAGTTGACAGTTTTCTCAAATAAATAGTTCTATAAGTAACGTAAGATATCCTTCCCTAAAATAGCAAAACCATTCCGGTTCAGTTTTCCGCTGCATGGCTTTGCCGGGAACTCATTTGACCGAACCGCGCGGGGTAACATATAATAGCATATATAATGGATTAACTAGGTGAACAGCGGTGTTCACCGGGGTATGGATTTTTACAGATGTATGGTCAGTACATGAGGAATTATCACGTCTGCTTCCGGCTGCGCGATCAGGCCCTGCGGAAAGCCTTGGCGGCCGGGACCGCGCTTTTTTGGCGGCTGCCGGGTTCCTTTATCGTGGAAACAAGTGGGTCTATATTGACCGGGGGGAGAAACGATGGTATATAATATTCATCCCATCAATCTAATAAGAGCATTGTCGCTGGCTTTGGAATTATCGACAGGCGGCTTGTCAAGGCATCACTGGCGGACGGCTATGATTGCCAACCGTATCGCGGAGCAGATACAGCTCGAACCGCTGCAGCGGCAGATTCTGGTGTATGCGGCGCTGCTCCATGATTTGGGGGCGGCATCTAATTGGACGGAAAAAAGAAAAATTCAGGGACTTGAGTATTCCCGGGAGCTATGCAGGCATGCCGAGGCCGGCTATCAGCTGTTGAAAGGCTCGGTGCAATTTGGCATACTGGCTGAGCCAATTCGTTATCATCACGAATGCTGGGACGGTTCCGGTGCCGCCGAACTTGCTGGCAAGAAAATTCCCTTGCTCAGCCGGATGATTAATATAGCTGACCGGGTGGAAATTTTATTGCGGGATGGACAGCCTATCTTTGAGCAGCGCCCTATTATTCTAGCGGCAATCCGTAATTATAGCGGTACGTATTTTGATCCGGAGCTGGTGCGGGCACTCCATGATTTCTCTCAGCAGGAAAGCTTTTGGCTGGATCTTACCAATCCCCAGTACTTTCAAAATTTTTTCCGTAATATGGATGCTTATGGACGAATACGGCTGACGATTGACGATGTTGTCAATATCGCCGAAATTTTTGCTACCATTATCGACAATACCAGCCGGTTCACCGCCAGCCATTCCCGGACGGTTTCCATTGCGGCGGAATATCTGGCCCGGCAGAAAGGCTACAGCACCGAAGAAGTCAAGACCATGCGTATCGCCGGATTGCTGCATGATCTAGGCAAGCTGTCTATTCCCAAGGCGATTCTGGAAAAGCCGGATAAACTGACGGAAAGGGAATTTGCTATTATTAAGCAGCATACCTATTATACTTATCGAATTTTGGAACAGATTGACGGTTTTGAAGTGATTGCCGAATGGGCGGCGTTTCATCATGAGACACTGGACGGGACAGGCTATCCCTTCCGGGTGAAGGAAGAATCGTTAAAGCTGGGATCCCGGATTGTGGCGGTAGCTGATGTGTTTACCGCTCTTACTGAAAATAGGCCCTATCGAACATTGTTAGAGGCTTCTCAAGTGGAAAAAATTATGCGGAGTATGGTGAGCAATCGACGGCTGGACGGAAAAATTGTAGCCGACTTGTTTAGTAACGGCCTGGAACCGTATTCTTTAGTGCAGATGGCCAACAAGCATTTTTCCTTGGCGAGTGCATAGAACAGCACATTGCGGTGTAAGATTTTCGACTGTTGAAAAAGGCTGGAAATAACAATTATGAAATATTGTTATTTCCAGCCTTTTTCAAAGACAACATTATTTTTCCCTGCATCTCGAGAATTTGACATACCGTGTCCGGCTCGAATTCATATTTTTGCGCCACAGAAATAACTTTTTGCCAGACGCCGTCCTTTTTTTGATAATCAACCGGAGTTTCATGAAATAGGTTGGGGTGGGTGGCAGTATATTCTTTATCTGGCTCATATCCGACCAGCCAATCAACACTTACTTTGAAAAAATCTGCCAGGCGGCATAGTGTTGCGATATCCGGTTCGCGGCGGTTGACTTCCCAGGAAGCCAGGGTCGAACGATCTACTTGAAGCATGGCTGCCAATTCTTCTTGTGTTAATTTATTTCGCAGTTGCTTAATTTTATCTCCCAGAGTTTCCATAAACCACACTCCTCATTCTTACGATAGCGTGATTAGGAAATTAGTTCAATTATTTGTGTCTGTAAGACTCAAATAAGCAGGAATTATAGAATTCATAGCGAAAAGTGTCAGTAAGACACCGAAACGTTTGTTCGCAAAGGGGGAGAATTGGGTTGGCGGAATGTTCAGGAAATGTTGTCTTTATACCCGGGGTAAAAGCTATGGAGCAAAGCGAAGCTGTGAGTCCAAGCGCTCCAATTCTATCCCCAGATGAAATTGGTCAAATTGCTATTGGGGTGATTCAGGAGATTCAAAATCCGTTTACCGTCATCAAAGGATATCTGCAATTTTTTAAAAATAAACCGGCAACATGCCGGCGGGAAACCCGGCGGCTGTTATTTCAAGAAGTAGAACGAATGGAAACACTGCTGATTAATTTTATATTACTGGCGTGTGACAAAGAAACCGACAGAACCAGACAAAATCTAAACTGCCTGCTGCAGCAGATTTATCCTGCGGTTCAGATGTATGCGCATCGCAATAATATGGTGACGGAAATGTTTCTTAGTGACAGACTGCCAATGATTGCTTTCAATGCGGCAGAGATCAAACATTTGGTAATGAATCTGGTTTACAATGGGATTGAAGCGATGCCTGCTCATGGTCGGTTAACAGTCGGAACCGCCTATGAGCATGGCAGGGTGGTGCTGTTTGTTCGGGATGAAGGCAGTGGTATACCGCCAGAAGAAATGGGAAAAATTTTTAATCCTTTTTATACGACAAAGACCGGCAGCAGTGGATTAGGACTTGCCGCCAGCCGCAGTATTGTGGCAAGACATCAGGGAAGGATAGAGATCGTAGCCAATAGAAGAGCAGGCATTACCGTTCGGGTTCTCTTTGCGGAAAATAGCGGGATTCCCGACTAGGCTGACATGCGAAAGCAAAAAGTCTGAAAGAGACAGTAGTAAGTGAAGACCAAGATAAAAGCGCATAAAGATTTTTCGTATATATCTTGGGCATACTAAATATAAGTAGTAAGATGGAGGTGCTATATGACTGATAAACATAGCGAATGGCTGCAAATCAATCAAGCCGTTCCAAAGCTTCCCGCTGACAAACAGGAAACAGTGCGCCAAGAATTGAAACGTTCCGGATCAGTTGACCTTCCAGTCAAATATACCGAAACGCATCTTGAGGACGAAGAAACTTGAAATTACTCAAACGGATCTCCATATAACGCCAAAACCCCTACCCGGCCGGATAGGGGATAATTTTTACAGAGCCTGGCACACGACAGGCGGAGACACACTGCTGCTGGATATTTATTTATAACGCGCTACATATTTTTCTAAGTTCTTAGCGTTTTTAGTTATATAATCTAAGTTAGAAGATATCTCCTGAGTAGTTGCTGCCTGTTCTTCACTAATTGCGCCGGTTACTTCGATCGATTTGTGAATCTCCGAAACAGCCTGATTCATTTCTTGTAGAATATCCTGAATTTTCTTTGCCGATTCCTGTGATTGTTCGGCAAGTTTTCTTACTTCATCAGCAACTACAGCAAATCCTCGTCCTTCTTCTCCCGCACGGGCGGCCTCAATAGCGGCATTTAAGCCTAATAAATTGGTTTGCAAAGCTATATTCTTAATAAAGTCTAGGGCTTCCGCTGTAAGGCGATATTTATTTGTCAGTTCTTGTGATACCTCTATCGCTTTTTGACCGGCGGCCGCCAACTCAGAGGCACTCTTTGCAACTTGTTCAACACTTTCCGCCGCTTGTTTGGTAGAATCGGCTAAATTTTTAACGCTTTCTACTAATTGATGGCTGCTATTTAAATCAATGCCAGAACTTAACGTTCCGATAATTTCTCGATTCACTCCATAGATTGGCGTAAAAATTGTTTTAATTGGTCGGCCGTATACTTCTCGCGGAACATCATCAAATGTATTTTTACCGGTACGAATACATTCTTCGACAACTTTTATCCCTTGAATTGGCGTACCTGCAGGCAAATCCAGTTCGAATTCTTTGGCACGATAATAGGCTAGGTATTCTTTTAAATCCGTTAATCCAACAGCCATATCCTCACGAACAATTTGATTAAAGTAAGGAAGAGCAATTTTAAATGCCGCTAAAATGGCCTCATTTGTTTGTGGAAGCTTACTGTCATTATCCATATAGATCCTCCCCAAGGTTACGATTTTATCATTCATTTATAATTATCGAGAGGAATACTGCCTTACATTAATAAATAAAATTAGAGAACAGATATACAGTATGGTGCCATCGGCATTAACTTTTTGTCGTCTGGGCTACCTCTCGTTCTAATTTTTCTATAATTTGAGGTAATTGAGCGATCAATTCTTCTATTTCTTTTTCGCTCAGTTCTTTATTATCATCTGCACTGGTCATCACTGCACCACCCAATACAATAAAAATTGCCAGATTGCACCGTTAATGCAACCTGGCAGTCATAGATTTAAACCATCCGTAGACCCATGGCTTTGCGCCCCTGTTTTTCAATAGGTTTGCCCGTTATTAGATTTTAATGTTATTTTCGCTAAATTTTGATATATTCCTGCAAAAACGTGCAAAAGTTTACTTTTTTTTATAAGCCAAATGCACAAAAATCCCTGCAACAGCCAGCGGCTAGGAGCGGGATAAATTATTTTGACTACGGCGGTAGGAGTTATCCTTTGCTACTAGTAGTTCGACTCTTTTGGCCTTTCCTGTGCTGTAGCAATGAAGAATAATCTGGGAAATCTAAAAATAATATTTCCATTCCGTTGCAGAGGATATTCTTTTATAACTCTGTTAAAAATGTCTTGCTCAAAAGCTTTTTTCAATTCATCTGATAAAGCATTTAAATAGGGTCTTAATCCTGTACCTCGATACCATTCGAGAATATCCATATGAGATGTTAACCTGTGATAATAGGTGGTTTCCCACATGGAAAAATTTGCTGAAATCTCTGAAAGCAAATCAAAATATTCGTTCTGGGTCAAATTATAAAAAATTCGAGGATTGCCGAATTTCGGTTTCCATTTTTCGTTCGTTGAGATCTCTCGGATGATTTGATGAATGGGTGATTGATAATTCATTGGGGTTTGTACGGCAAGTACGCCACCTGTTTTCAATAACTTAATCATATTCCTTAAAAGTTGATTATGATTAGGTATCCACTGAATACAAGCATTTGAAAAAATAATATCAAAATCATTATCGATTATTGACAAATCGGTACTTACATCACAAATTTTAAAATCAAGATTAGGGTAATTTTTTTTTGCCGTTTCAATCATATCTGAGGACTTATCAATACCAAGGATATATGCATTAGGAAACCTTTCGGCTAAAATCCGGGTACTATTCCCCGGACCACAGCCAATATCAATAATTTTTTGCGGCGAATCAATATCAATACGAGTAACTAAATCAATTGATGGTTGCGTTCGTTCATTTTCAAACTTTAAATATTGTGTAGGATTCCACTCACTCATACTATTTCCTCCCGTTTTTGTTTATATAAATTACAGCACTCTTACCAGACGTTTATTTACTTCATTCTCCGTAAGCATGTCGGGCGATAGTAATCGGTTTTTTCCAGGTCTTTACGAAAGGCTTTATGCTGTCGACGATGATCGATGTTCTAAATACGGTTCCGTCGAGAATGGATCTAATGGTAGCGTTAGGGCTCTTCCACATTTGTTTGAGGTTATATTCTTGAACCCGTTCAGCATTAGGTGTAATAGTAGCACATTTGACACCAACTCCGTATTTTTTAATAGCCAGAGCGGCAGTTTCTGTAATTTTGTCATCGGTTTGATCTCTATACTCTAAACCAAGATCATAATATTCGGTCTTTAATTCTATATATGGTTTCAGCAAGATATCTTTAATCATTTTCCAGATAATTCTGGTCATCTCATCGCCATCGAGTTCAACTAATGGAGTATTCATTTTAATTTTATCAGTCATATTCGTTTACCTCGTTTTATATTTTGATAAGTGGGCATCATTTTGACTACAGGCATTTTTTTATCTAAACAATATTTATTTCATAATTAGGGAAAGTATAAAACTGATTATAGTGGATGCTATAAGACATGTAGGAACGGCTAGGAATATTAGTTTAGGGAATAAACGGTTCCTGTCTTCTTCGTTGCTACATCCTCCTAATGTTAGACTGCCCCCGGATGAGAAGGGAGAAATGGCAGTTGCTTGAGCACCAATAACTACGCAGGTAAAGAGGAGCATCGGGTTAAGACCAGTGGCTTCCACAATAGAGGGGATAATGGGGAAAAGCGCCGGGCACACAACACCAAGAGTACTGCTGAAAAAGGACATAATGCCGCCAACAACACATAATGCCATTGGCACTAAGAAAATAGGCATATTAGAACCGATCCAGCCAGCAAGTATCTTAATCGTTCCGGCTTTTATGGCGACAGAAATAAGCATGCCTACACCGCAGATCATAATCAAGGTTCCCCAAGGTACTTTGGCAACAACCTGCTTTTCATCACCGAGTTTCAGTAAGAGTGCTATAACTGCCATTATGCAGGCAATCAAACCAATATCCATCTTGGAATTGATAAAGGTAATAGCTTTATTAGCAGGTAACAGCATATGCATAATTGGTGCCGCCAAGACAATGACTATCATCAGCATAATAAGATATAAGGTTGTCTTTTGTTTCGCATCAAAAGCGGGCGGTTTTTCAATGTTAAAATTCTTGCTGAGTACCTTAGTACTATTAGTCACTAACATGAAGAAGGAAATTACAAGAATGGGGATAACCATCGTAGTTATGAAAATAGTTGTTGTATAAACAAGGGACGGTTCTGTGTAGCCGGATGCTTCAATTAGGCTTTTGAAGATTATGCCGCTTTGACTTGTCATAAAGTTAGCCCCGCCAAGTGCTCCGTAGTTTACGGCTACCGCTCCTACCAATTTATTTAAACCGGTTTTTTCACACAGCATCATGGTGATGGGAGCCATAAAGGCCATTACGGTAAAGAAGCCTGCGCCAAGACCGGCAATGAGGGCAGCAGCAATGAAAATAGCGAAAGGCAGCATTTGAGGAAATTTACGGCAACTATATAAAAGGGTAGCTGAAAGCTTTTCCAAAGTGCCGTTAACGAGTGCAAAATTGTAAAACAGTGATACGGCAAAAATAACGAAAAAAATACTTATTGGCCACATGGCAACGACTGCACTCGATTTTAAATCTAGCAAAAAGCATCCAATGATATAAGCAAAACAAATGGCAAAAAGCCCGGTATTGATTTTGGTTTTATAACCGAGAGCAATGGCAATTGCAATTGCCATTACTACAATGAAACTAATCATAATAATTCTCCTTTTCTTAGAGTAATTTTACGGTATATACTTAAGATTTAGAGATTTATAAATCTAGAAGCTTAGCGGCATGCTCTTTCGTCATTTTGTCAAGTACAGCTTGCGAAATACCGGAATCAAGCAAGAATTGGATACTTTCTGCTAAAGCATCGCTCCACATGGGATTTTCTGTTTGTCCACCGTCAGTTGCCAATATGGTTGATTCATAGCCGACTTGGGTAATTGCCTCAAGATTAGTTTTAAAGTTTTTCTGATAGTTCTGACCGGGAGCTCTAGTGGCATAACACCTTTCAAAATATACTCCATATTTAGCCAGTTCCCTCTGCTGTGGAATGGACATCGAAATGGACCACCATTCGGGATGATTCACAATAATTTTATGTACGCCTAAATTTTTAGCAGTATCAACAACTACTAAGATTTCTTCCGATGATAGATGGCCTGTAGCTAATATTACATTGTTTTCAGCAATTATTTTTAATATAGTAATGAGCTCTGGAACTACCTTATTGTCAACAACCGAAACAATACCATTACTTTTACCTTGTATTTTTTTTTCATGAGCAGAATCCGACGTTGGCAGCCAAACAATTTTTGCCCCCATTTTTATTGCGGTATTTACTGCTGCAGGATTATATCCACCTACATAAGAATTTAAGGTAATACCGCCAAATACGCTGATGCCAGGTGTTACATATTCGGCAATAGATGCTCTGTCCATTGTCGGTACTAAATGTGATTTGATAACAATGGCACGCGCTCCGACACGCAATGCCTCTTTGGCTAATTCGATGTCATTTAAACGGCGAAGACGAACATCAGGATTGGTATGAATGTGAGTATCAATAGTACCCTTTAAAAGTTGTATTTTACGACTATCATTTTCCATACTTATACCCCTTTCAAATAAAATTTGGTTGTACATATCTTTTAGAGAAATAGCTTCAAGGCAAAACCATTAGAAAATTAACGCTAGAAAAGATGTGCTATTTGTATAAAAGCATTACCATGGTTACAATTGTGGCAACGAACATGCCAGGAGCATTACGTTTGGCAACTTCCATGGGGGAAGTACCCGCTAACCCAGCACAGATAATCAATCCTCCGGCGACTGGAGACATTGTGCGGCCCAGCGCTCCGCAAATGGCGGCCACACTTCCCATATCCATAGGTGCTATACCGAACTGAGCAGCGTTAATCGTAACAGCATTATTAAAGGCAACTGCCGCTGCATCGCCTGAACCACTCATAATACCTAGAATGAAAGGACCGAAAGCGGAACTTATTTTAGCCATTGCAGGATAGGCTATCATGAAATTCGTTAACGATTTAATTAAACCAATGGCATTCATGCCGCCGACAAAAACGAGGGCGCAAATGATAATACCAAATACATGCCCAAAGGAATCACCGGCACCCTGCCAAAATTCCTTGGAAATTTTTTGAGGACTAACTCTGGTTACAAGAAAGGCGCAAAATGCACCAATAATCATTGCATGAGAAATTTGCAAAGATTTAAAGGCAGGAATTATATTCATATTGCCTAACACCAAAATTGCTACAGGAAGGATAGGAATTACCGCGCGAATAAGACTTACTTTGAAGTCTGGATTTGCCATCTCTTTAGCTTCCGCCGATTCATATCCTTTGTTTTCTTTACGCAAATAAGCAATTATAAGCAAACTGAAGGCACCAATTAGGCCTGAAGCCAGGAGAGGGAAAAAGTGATTGCTAACAACTTCCATTGGTGTTGAGTGTGCAACATCGACAATAATGGCTACCTGCGCATAACCGGGATTAAACATGGCCCCATAGGTTCCCGCATATATTGCCGCACCGGCGATTGCTGGATGAATACCTGCTGCTATCAGTAGCGGGATTAACACGGAACCGACGGCTGCAGAACAGCCAGCGGAACTTGTAATGGAGGTATTAATAAAAAAGGTGACTAATGTTGCTCCGGGGATGAGCAGCGGTCCGGCTTTTTTCAGTCCGCCAACCAAAAGGTGGATGAGGTGCTTATCACATCCGGTTAGTTTCATAACCATAGCAAACCCCATAACAGAAATAATGGATTCAAAGAGCTTACTTTGCGTCATAGCTTTGGAAAATGCATCGAATCCAGCTAACGGATGGCCGGCAATAACAGCTAATAACATGCCTGAACCGAATAATACCAAGCGTGATTCATAACGCTTAATTAATAAGTAGATAGTCCCCAAAACCACTATACAGCCGATTACAATTAGCATAAAATGACCCCCCTCGTCTACCGTTTATTTGATTTGATAATCTCCTTCTTTAGCCTTTTTCTCTCGATTATAGTTAATCAGACAGCCGGCAACAATAATATTTTTTTCATCATCTGTAAGATCGCCAACAAAAATGGTAAATTCAGTAACACCCCTTCCAATGACATAGGCCTTAATTTCCCTAGTGTCATTTAAAATAGAATTTTTTAAATTAGGGATAAAAATAAAGTCATCCTTATTAAATGCCGGCTTATCCGAGAGCAAGAAAGGAATCATCCCCCAATTGATAAGATTGGAACGGTAACGTTTGGTAGCATATTCTTTGGCTAAGTTTGCCCAAGCGCCAAGCACTCTTTGGCAGGATGCAGCTTGTTCTCTGGCTGAACCATCTCCAGGCTTGTTAGCAAAAATTGTACTGCCAATACCTACTTTTGATGGATTAATATTTTTAAAGCCAGCGATGGTTTTAATTTTATCGTAAACTTTTTTAAGTTCATCCGACAGTAAACATGGATCGCTGCCATTTTCTCTTTGCAGTTCATATTGCTGTATGGCTTTGGCTTTTTCCACATACGTTGGATCTTTTCGGCTTAATGTAAATTCTGCCAGACGCAAGGGGTTAGAACGGAACGAAGAGGTTTCGCCGGAAGGAATCAGTTCGTCGGTTGTAGTTACTGAATCGGTAATATAGCTTACAACCTTGAGCAGCAAATCATTAGTGAGCGGCTGAATTTTCGGCCAATCCTTAATATTAGGGCCCAATTTGAGTTCACTTTGGAAGTCGGCTTTGCCAAAATTATTGAAAACACGTTTTTCATAGATGCTTTTGTTGAAAGCGTATAGGGGTTTATGATATGCTACATCTATTTCTGTGGCCGCTGTCAGTTTACCGCCGTTTCTGGCTGTTGCAGCAATAGAACGAGCATCCATCAGCGCTACATATGAAATTTGTCCTTCAGTTGGTTTTGATCCTTCGCGGTTAGGAAAGTTCCGAGTCGTATGACGGATAGAGAACTCCTGAGTAGCGGGTGTATCTCCTGCACCAAAGCAGGGGCCGCAGAAGGACTCGCGAATAATAACGCCTGCATTCATTAACGCAGCGACAGAACCATTTTTTATCAGTTCAAGATAGGCTGGCTGGCTGCCGGGATAGACACTCATGGAGAAAGTTCCATTACCGATGCTTTGGCCTTCAAGGATATTGGCAATTGCAACAACATTGTCATAGGTTCCGCCGGAACATCCGGCCACAATCCCTTGATCCGCATAGATTTCACCATTTTTGACCTTGCTGACAAGGTCAAAAGTGAGATTGGGATTATCAAACCGTTCTTTGGCTTCTTCCTGCACTTTATGCATGATATCTAATGGATTGGCTTTTAATTCTTCAATGGTATATATATTGCTAGGATGGAATGGCATAGCAATGGTTGGTTTTATGGCAGCAAGGTCAACATAGACAAGACCGTCATAGTAGGCAATGCTTTGCGGTGCCAATTGGGAGTAATCTTCCAATCTTCCATGTATGCTGTAATATTCTTTAACTTTTTCATCGGTGCACCAGATCGAACTCCAGCAGGTGGTTTCTGTTGTCATAACATCAATGCCGTTGCGGTATTCGACATCAAGATTGGCAACACCATCGCCAATGAATTCCATTACTTTATTTTTTACAAAACCGTTTTTGTATACTTTACCGACAATGCTTAGGGCGACATCCTGAGGACCGACGCCAGGCTGGGGCTTACCAGTGAGATAAATGCCAATGACTTCCGGATTGGGAAGGTCATAAGTTTGTTCGAGCAATTGCTTGGCAAGTTCCCCGCCGCCTTCTCCTACACCCATAGTACCCAAAGCGCCATAGCGGGTATGGCTGTCCGAGCCGAGAATCATACGTCCGCATCTGCTCATCATTTCTCTGTTGTAAGAGTGAATAACGGCAAGATTTGGCGGTACGTAAATTCCGCCATATTTTTTAGCTGCCGAAAGGGCAAACATATGATCATCTTCATTGATAGTACCTCCTACGGCGCACAAACTATTATGACAGTTTGTTAACACATATGGTATCGGAAATTCCATAAGTCCGCTTGCTCTGGCAGTTTGAATTATACCTACATAGGTAATATCATGAGAGGTTAACGTATCAAATTTTAATTGTAATTTGTTTTCGTCAGCAGAAGTATTATGTTTTTGAATAATAGAATAAGCAATAGTTCCTTTTCGAGCTTCGTTTTTAGTAATTTCTTTGCCAGTTTTATCTTTAATGGATGCAATGGCATACTGGTCATCACAGATAACTTCTTTTCCATTAAGCAGATATACCCCGGTATTATATAATTTGAGCATTTTCATCCTTCTTTCACAAAATAATAGATTTTTGAGAATCGAATAATATTTTACAAATTGTGAATATTTTTGTTATTCTCTTTTTTTTAGTATATAATGAAGCCATGCTATAAACAAATACTTAGTTATTAATAGCCCATATAAATTTTTTTAATAATGCCTTTTTGCAAAGAGGGGGTGAACAAGCGATTATGACTGAACGTGAATTATTATATGTGAAAACAGTTGCCGATGAAAAAAGCATTTCTAAAGCTGCACATAAACTATTTTTAACGCAGCCATCTCTTAGCATTTGTATTCAAAAAATAGAAGCTAATCTGGGAATTAAATTGTTTAAACGAACGAATAACGGGCTTTTACCAACTTTTGCAGGTGAGCGGTATTATCAAATCGCTAAAGAAATTTTAAAAATCTATAATGATTTTGAAATTGAAATTAGTGATATTAATAATTTAAAAAAAGGGAAGATTACCATTGGTATTACCGTATATCTGGCAACTTATGTTTTGCCACTTGTCCTACCGGCATTTAAACGGAAGTGCCCCAATATTGATGTATTTATCACAGAAAAAAACTCGACAGAATTAGATAGGGCATTGCACTCGGGAGAAATTGACTTTGCGATCATGCATACCTTTCCGTTTAATGAGCAGGTAAGCAATCCGAACACGGTTATTTATCCTTTATTTAAAGATCCGTTAATGCTGGTAACTAAAAAAAATCATCCCTTGCGGCAACATGCTGTGCCAGTTAACGGATTAGAATATTTTTCCATCGACCTTACTTTATTCAAAAGAGAACCGTTTGTGATGATAACTCGCGAACAAAAAATCGGGCAGGTTGCCCATATGATATTACAGAAGGCCGGAATAGATCCAATAATTGCTCTGACAACTAAGAGTTACGAAACAGCAAGACGTCTGGCCTGTGAAGACATTGGTGTGACTTTTATCCCTCGTCAGTATTTACAGATATCTTCCAGCGATTATTATCCAGACTATTATTACATAGATGAAAAATATACACCTTACTGGACATTGTGTGTTTCTGTTCAGAAAGGTGCATATATTTCACGTGCTTCCCAATTATTTATCAGAATGCTGACAGACAAATTTAATCTCCCTGCTCTAGATTTCCATAAAGCGTAAGTGTAAACGCCAGAGCAGCCAGCCGCTCGGATACAAAGCCACGAACAGCTTCCGTGGTTTTTGACCAGTGGAACTTTCTTCAAAATTCCTGTCGGCATGATGCCGTTCAGCGAACAAAAATGCTATATTGGAAGCTTTGAAGGGAAGCCCTACTTCGATGTGCAGGCACATTCCATTTGAGGCAAGCTCAAAACGACACAGTTTCGGCCTGCGGCTTTTGCTTTATATAAAGCCTCGTCAGCTTTTTTCAGCAAACAGTCTAAGTCGTCGTCTGGGGACAAAAATTCAGTCACGGCTACACCAAAGCTTGCTGTAACCGATATTAACCTATCTGCAAACGGCACGTTGGTCTTTGCGATCATGCGGCGTATCTTTTCAGCGACAGCATACGCTTCTTCCGCAGTAACAGCCTGTAAGCAAACAGAAAATTCTTCCCCGCCGTATCGGCCTAAAAAGCTGGTGCTATCAAGAATATTTTTACTACGCTGAGCCTAGTGTGCAGTACCGCATCCCCGGCGGCATGCCCGTATTTGTCGTTTATCTGCTTAAAAAAGTCTAGATCCATTATGATAATGGCAAGCTTTTGGTTCATTTTACGGGCCAAACTCATTTCCTGGCGGCACAAGTGCATAAAATGCCTTCGATTATAAATTTGGGTTAGTTCATCAATGGTCGCCAGCTTATTCAATTTTTCCAGCAGGATTACTTTTTCTGTTATATTATTTAAAACAATCGTTTTTCCTACCATTTGGCCTTTTCTGTCCGTTACATTTGATATTCGCGATTGAAAATACTGGGCAGCGGCATTTTTTAATGACAGCTTTATTTCAAATTCAATGACATCTGACAGAACCTGGTGATTAAAGGTCTCGTTTTGTATAACCCGATACACGGTTTTTCCGATCGAAGCGTCTGATAATTCCGGGAAAATATCACGTGCCGCCGGATTATAGTCCAGCAATCGATTTTGACTATCTAATACCATAACTCCTTCAGCCATTCCCTCAAAGACTTTGTCACGGGCAATCGGAATGATGTCAAATAGACGAAACCGGAACAATCCCCAAGCATATAAGGGATTCATCAATGCAATAATAAAAGGACTCAAATCAAGTCCATACGGACTATATTTTGTTAAATAAATAAAATTGCCCGCTAAAGGGAAAATCGAACCGAGAATAAAAGTAATCACTTGCTATAAACCCGCAAGTAGTTCTGGAAAACTGCACTTCTTTGCACGTACCCGGTTATGCCTGATTTCATGCGGGCCGCCGGGATTTTTTACGCGCGCCGCCGTCCGCAAGTAGTTTTGGAAAAAACCAAGGATAAAAAACATTTGAGACAATTTTGTCCGCGATTAAAGGACATGTTATAGACAGCCTTTAAACTCCCTTAAATACTGGTTTAAAAGGTATTTTGACGGATAAAATTGGCGGCGCTTTTAGACTTTGGGTAGATTTAGGTGGCGAACTAGTGGCGAACTAAGATAAAAAAAGCCGCTAATCCTTATAGTATAAAGGTTTAAAGCGGTTTAGTTTGTTTAGATAGTGGCGAACTTTTTAAGGTAATCCCTGTTAATAAATATAACAAGAATACGTATTAATATACATATTATACAGTAATAAGAAAAATCTTTGAAAATGGTTTGAATTTAGCATTACAATAAAAAAGAAACTGATATAGAAAGCGAGATGGTTATGTATTGCCGCAGCAATATATAAAAACATTTAATGACGACAATTCCCAGGCGGGCGGCAACCTCTCGCCTATTAGGTTCGCCATTAGGATTATGCATCCTGTTTTTTTTCTTCTGCAGCTGCACATTGTTTTTTAAAAGCCTCTTCAAATTGGATAATTGCCCAGCCGCGTAAATTCTGGTCGCCGCTTTCCATGAGTTCTTTTAATATGCCGAACATACGCTTTAAGTCGGGGTCAAATATGGTCTCGACTTTTTGCATTTCTTGGCAATCGTAATAACTTCGAGGTCCTAGTCCATAAATAAGCCAATTCATTGAAATACCAAAAAAATCAACGATTGCATGGAGATATTCTAAGCTTGGCTTTTTCCCATGCTCACAACTTCTTACATAGCTGTAACTATAGCCAAATTGGTCACCGAAGGAAGTCAAAGAAATTTTGCCTCTTATTATTTTAAGACGTTGCCCTATTTGAATATAGTCAAGTTCCATGACTACCCTCCTTCATGATTTTTACCTATAGATAAAATTAATTTTTATCTATAGGTAAAAATTAATTGATAATTTGCCCTATAGGAGATATAATGAATTTGTGCAGTGAACTTGTACACATATTATTCCCAAAAATAACCGCGTTTAACGCACGCGGCGGAGGGTGGTGAATAAAGTGGTATTTCCTGATATTTATATTTCTTTCCGCTAAGGCATGA
>JBDKTO010000038.1 GCA_039680175.1 Veillonellales bacterium
TGGTGAAAGGCGTCGCCATTGCTGCATTAACTCCACTTGGTATGAACAATTATGTCACTTCCCCCATCTAGTATATTTTTCTGAGAGTCAACTTGAGATTCTTTAGAATCCTCTAAATCCGCCATCCCAAATTACTCTTATATCTGCGAATTGAGCTGCAAGCAATCCTTCTCTATCGATGGATTGAGCATTGTTCTTAATTCATATATGCGAATCAAGTTCGATTAGTTGCTTAACAATTTATTTTCCTATCTATCGCTTCCTTCCAGTTCAATACACGCCTTAAATTCACCAGTAATTTTGTCTTGTCTTACCTAAAGGCACGTATAAATAATATTTTTTGATTCGCATATATGAATTAAGTTCGCTATTATTTCTGAAAAATTTGATTCATTTTCATGAATCAAATTTGTAAATTATAATGGATTTTATTTCTCAAAATATAAAGTGTTTCTTCTGAAACCAAGTCTCTTTGATATATCCAAGGCGCTCTTCATAATTTCTTTGCCCAGCATCTCTATTCTATTCTTATTTATTTTAAAATAAACTGTTGCTATACTAATAGCGCCAACGGCATTATCCGTTCGGCCATAAACCGGTGCGGCTACACAGAATATCTCATCTTCCATTTCACGATTATCAATAGCATAGCCCCGTCTTCGCGTTTGTTGGATATCTGCAACCAAATCGTTGTATTCACGAATTGTATTCTTGCCATAAACTTTAAGATCAGCCCTATTCCATATCTCTTCCACCCGATTGGCAGGATAAGTAGCTAACAACGCCTTCCCTAAACCTGTACAGTACATTGGCCGCCTAATCCCTAAACCTGCAGAAGTAGTTATCGAACTGCTTTCTTCAACTCTATCTAAATATACGATATCGCCCTTGTTTTCGACTGCCAAAAATACTGTCTCCCCCATTTTCGAACTTAAATCTTCAAGAATGGGACGGGCCATTGTTGTAAGATCAGCTTTTTCCAGAACAGTCATACCCAGCTCAAAAAGTTTAAGACTTAACTTAAAAGTCTTTAAATCCTCGTTATCAAACTCAAGCATTCCCTTGTCCAAGAGTGTATATAAAAGTTCGTATGTGCTGCTTTTGGGTAAATCCAGCATCTGACTAACTTCCAGCTGGGTTAAAGGTTTCTTGCTCTTTGCAAGCAAATTTAATATCTCCACACTTCTAGCTGCTGATTTATTTAATTTCAAATAGCCATCCCGCCTTTAAATTCACATATGATAATCAAATTCGCAAATACACCTTTTATGGCGATAATATCATTCTTCAGAATATTCGTCAAGTATAAATTTTATAAATTGTAATTACTTTTGGAATTTTCTCTGTCAGCCGGAAAAGCATACATCATCACCAGCATAATGATCACTGTCAACAAAATGGCCGTCGATTGCCCATTCAAAATTCCCAGTCCTTTCCCGCCATTGCCAAATTGCAAACACACGGCGGTGATAATTCCGGCAATAGAGGAAATAAAAGCAGCCGTCGTGCTGGGACGCCGGGAAAACAGGCCAAACAGCAGCGGCGCCGTTAAGCACACCGACATTAAGGAATAGAAAATCGATAGAGCTGTGATAATGTTCGGCAATAAAACAGCCAGTGCGATGCCGATGAGGCCGGCAGCCACCGAAACGACCCTGCCGGTCTTTAAAAGGGCTTTATCCGAAATATCAGGCCGAAGAAAAGCTTTATACAAATCTTCAGTAAAGGAAGAAGTAATCATATATAAAACCGCATCTGCCGCGCTAACCTCAGCCGAAAAAATAGCTGCCAATGATAGCGCCGAAGCCCAAAAGGGCATACAATCCTTCATAACGATGGGCAGCGCCAATTCCCGCTCTGTTAAATTCGGCACAACCGCGGCAGCAGCCATGCCAAGGACAGTGGGTACAATGGCAAAAGCCAGCATGATCAAACCACATAACAGCGCACCGATTTTTACCGTTTTTTCATCCTTAGCCCCATATACCTTGCCGATTAATCCCGGTGAAATAAAAAAGGACGGGGTAAGCATCAGAAAGAAGCCCAGAATCGTTGTCATTCCTGCCCCATCGAAGCTAAAATATGCGGCAGATTTCACCGTATCCGCCATGTTGGCGGCAATCGCAGTTTCCATACCGTTCCAGCCGCCAACAAAACTGAGAACAAAGGGTATGGCTATAGCAAACCCGACCAGCTTAACCGATGCTTCAATAATATTGACATAAGCCGCCGTAAGCAGTCCGCCGGCACCAAAATAGAGGACAACGACCACTGCCCCAATTAAAATGCCTGCTGCTTTCGACGTTCCGGCAATAGCGGATAATATCCAGGATATTCCCATCAGCTGTCCGGCAAAAATGGCAATCGTACCAATCGCCATCATTAAAGAAATCAATCCGCGGAAATTCCGATTATAGCGATAATCCAGATAGTCTCCCAGGGTATAGAAATTGTGCTTTTTCGCCAGCCGCCAAATAGCCGGTCCAACGAAAAAAGCTAAAATGAAAGTGCCTACCGCCGAGGCAATAATCCACCAAACGGCGGATATCCCGATTTTATATCCCAGTCCGGCTACTCCAACTGTAGATCCCGCACCAATATTAGGAGCCACCAGAGTAATAAACAGCAGTGCCGGTCCAAACTTTCTGCCGCCGACAAAAAAATCCGCGGACCCCTTTACCCGCCTGGTAATCAGGAAGCCAATCCCGATCAACAGCAGCGAATAAAGCAAAATCGCCCAAATATAACCATTCACAACCCCATCTCCTTTGTTTTAATCCTATTTCTCTTTCTTGCTATTTTAAATAATTCCTTTATTCCTATGTCTAAATACGCTATATCGACAGTAAAAGCAAGGCGTATCTTTTTGATATGCCTTGCTTTTACTCATCTATCTTTCTGCCGCGTTTTTACCCATCTTTCATTTTCCCTGATTATATCTGAAACTTGCTGACAGTTTCCCGCAGTTCCATCGCCAGATGAGCCAAAGCCTGGCTGGAAGAAGCAATTTCTTCCATGGAAGCCGATTGCTCTTCGGTAGCTGCCGATACCGTCTGGGTTTCTCCTGATGCCTTTTTACTCAACTCATCAATCCGTTCTACCGAACCGACAATCTGCTGGCTGCCAGTTGCCATTTGTTCAATTGCCGCCGATATCTCCTTAATCTGACCGGATACGTGAGTGACCAGATCCGCGATTTCCTGAAAGGCTTTCCCGGCAGAATTAACCACTTCCGCTCCCAGCTTGACTTCCCGAGTACCATCGTTCATGGCGGCCACAGCTTGATCGGTATCGCCCTGAATTTCACCAATCAGATCGGCAATTTGCTTAGCCGATTCCTGGGACTGCTCGGCGAGCTTGCGCACCTCTTCTGCCACTACGGCAAAGCCACGTCCGTGTTCACCGGCACGGGCTGCCTCAATAGCGGCATTCAAGGCTAGGAGGTTGGTCTGACCGGCAATCCCGGAAATCGTACCTACAATCTGGCCGATTTCCTTAGACCGTTCCCCTAACTTATCTACTAACTGAGAGGAAGCAGTAACGGTATGGTCAATTTGAGCCATTTGATTTACTGCTTTATCCACCGACTTATTGCCTTCATTGGCCTTGTCAGCGGCCTGAGCCGATTGACCGGCTACTTCATTGGCATTAGCGGCAATTTGCTGAATACTGGCCGACATCTGCTCTACGACGGCGGAAGTATCATTGGTTGCCGCCAACTGATCCTCCATGCCTTTCGCCACATCGGTAATCGAAGCCGCCACCTGATTGGCAGCCTGAGCCGACTGATCGGCGCTGGCATTCAGTTCCTCAGAAGACGCCGCCACCTGTTCCGATGATTCGTTGACCTGCTTCATCATAATACGGAGGCTGCCCCGCATGTCGACCAAAGAATCGGCCAATTGGCCAACTTCATCTTTTCTCAATAATTTTCTTGGTTTATCACGAAAATCCCCGGCCGCGAGTTCTTTACAAACCAACACCATCGTATGCAGAGGTCCGGCAATCATCTTGGTAATGAAGAATCCGCTCAGTCCTAAAAACACAAAAGCGATCACAAGCATACCCAGCATAATTTGCGTTGCACTCTCAAATGCCGCCTTGTTGTCCTTGTTCATTTGCTCAGATAACTTTGCGTAATAATCGGATAGTTCCTCTAAGTTGCCAACAAATTCATTGGCTAGTGGCGCAACAGCCTTAACATAGAGTGCATAGGCTTCTACATCTTTGTTTTCCATTGCCAGCTGAATTACTTCTCCTCTGGCTGTACGATATTTTTCCAGAGAAGTCCGTACTTTATTTAATAATTCCTTTGCTTTAGGATCTAAGGGTCGTTTTTCAATCTCGGTAAGAGTATTCGTCCCTAGCTTAGCTTGTTCATCGACAACATTTTTTAACTCCTGATTCTTTTTCTCATCGGTTGTGAGCATTAATTCCAATATTGCTGTATTCGCTGTCTTAGTAGCCACACGAGTTTCATTTAAGAGTTTTACCGGAATCAATCGTTCTGCGTACATTCGATTCATGTCTGCATTTGACTTCTGGAGATAATAATACCCGTTATACCCGATAACTCCCATTAATACAAAGGCGACAAGAATCAAGATACTCAGCTTCATGCTTACTTTCAAATTGTTAAAGAAACTCATTTTGAATTCTCCTCCAAGCATCATTTTATTCGTCTAACTGATAATAGAATTTTTTGCCTGCAAGAGGATTTTATCGCTAAACTCCTTTGCAAAGAAATTGGCAATCTTTATGACATCATTCGTCATATTTATACATAATCCTTCATATTTTGCGAACTTATCGGTATATTTTTTTCTGTTTCCTGTTTAATCTCAATTTGTCGTTTATTCTGTCATTTCCGTCCATATATTCCCCTGCCGGAAGCCGGCTACCGCCAATATCTCTCTGATCGCATTGACATTCATTTCGATGTCATATACTATTAAATTATATTGGGAGATTAACTTTCCTCGAACACACACAACAGAGAGGAGAAATACTATGTTTGCCTTAAATTTTCAAGCTGCTTATCACGAAGAAATGTTGCGTAACCGTACGAAAAACTGTACCGTCCGGCTGGGGGATGTCCGCGATACCTATCCTGAGAACTCCATCGTTTGGGTCACCTTCGGCAAAAAGCAATGTCCCCGGCAAAAACTGTACCGGGCCATTATCGACAAGGTACGTGTCAAACATTTCTCCCAGCTGACCGCCGAAGATCTGGCCCACCAAAACCCTAACATTAAAACAGTAGACGAATTAATTGCCGATTTTGAACAGCTTTACCGTCGGTCCATCACGCCGGAGGATTATGTCAGCGTAGTTTATTTCTCGGAAATAATAGATTAAAAAGCTGGCTGGGAAATTTTCCAGCCAGCTTTTTAATCTATATTTTTAGAAAAGACCGCACGGCACGCCCCATAATTCTCTTGCCGGCAATATCGGGATGCAGCCCGTCCTGAGCATATTTTACCGGCAATATTCCCTGATCATTGACCAATTTAGCATAAATATCAATGGAATACGTCTGGGCTTTGATATACTGATTGACTTTAGCTAATTCTTCCTGCCAATTATCCGTCGTTGGCTGATTAAAGACCCGTGAAATCCGCTCCGGATTTACCGGTGGCAGTGTCAAAAAAATCGGCGTGATGCCATTTGCCCGGCATTTTTGCTTAATCTGTTCCAAAGATTCAATCACGTCCTCAGCACTTACACCTTCCCGGATACTGTTGCTTCCCCCCAGAATAAACAAATACCTGGGGTGAAAAGGCAAAACATCACTTTCAAATCGTTCTGCCAAATCAGCCGCCGTATCGCCGCTTCTGCCCAGATTTTTTACCGGGAAAGGCAGATAAGAAGAATAATCAAACCGGGAATCCGACGGCGGATTAGAGATGGCCCCACCGCCATGAGTAATACTGTCGCCAAAAACGGCCCAATTACGGGGACCGGTCTGAACCTTAAAAGAAATGGCATCTGAATAGCCGCCGAGGGGTTGACCGTCTCCGTCAAAGGCAATCACGCGCCAGTAATAAATGCCATCTTCCGTATAAGCATGAGTGTCATAGCAGTCGAATCCATGATCGACCGAATAGGAGCGTATCCGGTAACAGGACGGCGAAGTCCCATTGGGATTTTCCGGTATTCTATCGGTGATTTCCACCTCATACCGGGCTGCGTTCAACACCGGAATCCAGGAATAAACCGGATATAGAGGGGTAAGCCGCCTGTTAAAATAAGCCGTCGGCGTAGGCTTAGGCGGATTGAAATTTCCCTGGGACAAGGCCGCCGGCTGAGTAAATGCAGCAATGGGATTCTTGTCAAGATCTAATGGGCGGACGCGATAATACAGCCTATTTTGATTTTGTCCGTCAAACAAGTCCAGATCCAGCTCAATCCCCGGCGTATATACCTCCGTCGTCCGGTACACTGTCAGGCTCTGCGGTGCCGGCTGATTGCCCCGGAGCGGAACAGTGGCAATTTCAAGCTCATACATCACGGCATCTTCGGCATTTTGCCATAATAACTGCACTTTGCCTTCCTGGGCATAAGCTGTCAGCGAAAAAGCGAGCAACAATACTGTGATAAAAGCAATGCGCAATAACTTCATGGTTTCCTCCTTTCTTTTATCCATAGACAAGTATACCACAATTTTTCTTGCTGGTTAATAATGCTGACACCCCGTCAAAAACGGAGTAGTTCCCTCTATTGCAGCTAAAAATTGAACCCATCCAACGAAAACGGATGGGCTCAACTTTTATTACTGGATTACACGACAGTTATAAATCTTCGTAACGGTAAATTCCCCGGTTTGATTGTTCCTGCACGGCTGCGTGATAGGTTTTGTAACCGCCGCTTAAGTTTTTCAGATTTTGATAGCCGTTTTGAATCAGTATCCGGTAAGCCAGATAGCCGCGTAATCCGACCTGACAATATATAACAATGTCTTTTCTCTTTGGAATCTCCTCCATTCGCTGCCGCAGTTCATCCACCGGAATATTCACTGCGCCCTGAATATGCCCCTGCTTGAATTCTCCGGGAGTCCGCACATCCAAAAATACTGATTTTTCTCTGTCCAACGCCGCGATTTCATCCCAATGAATGACACGGCAATCTTGTTTCATGATATTGGACGCAACATATCCCGCCATATTGACCGGATCTTTGGCGGATGAATAGGGGGGCGCATAGGACAATTCCAGTTTTTCCAGGTCGAATACGGTCATTCCCATGCGAATTGCCGCAGCGATTACATCAATTCGTTTCTCCACCCCCTTCATACCTACTGCCTGAGCCCCCAGTATCTTGCCGTTTTCCGGCGAAAATAGCAATTTTAATGAAATAGGCGTAGCGCCAAGATAATAACCGGCATGGGACAAGGAGTGAGTATATGACTTTTCATAGGGAATCTGGAACCGCCGGAGCATCTTTTCATTATTACCGGTAGCAGCCACCGTTAAGTTAAACACCTTTAACACCGAAGTGCCTTGTGTTCCCTCGTATTTTTCCTGCAAACCGAATACATTGTTAGCCGCAATCCGCCCCTGCTTGTTGGCAGGACCGGCCAACGGAATCAACGCCGGCCGGCCGTTCACAAAATCAATAACCTCAATGGCATCCCCCACCGCATAAATATCCGGATCGGATGTCCGTAAATATTCATCGACTTTAATGCCGCCGCGTTCGCCTAACGCCAGATTCGCCAGCTTAGCCAGCTTAATATCCGGCGTCACACCAATTCCCAGAACGATCATATCCGCTTTTATTTCCGTCTGACTGCTCAGCGTAACAACCGAATAGTTTTCTTCCTGCCGTATGGACTGAAGACCGTCCTCTAAATAAAATTCAATATCATTCAGTTTCAACTGCTGGTGAACCAGCGCCGCCATTTCAAAGTCAAGGGGTCCAATGACTTGATTGGCCAACTCGACGATCGTCACGGCAATATCCCGTTCAGCCAGATTTTCGGCCAATTCAATACCAATAAATCCGCCGCCCACTACCACGGCTCTTTTCGGCTGCTTTTTATCGATAAAATTTTTCATAGCGTATGTATCAGGGATATTTCGCATAGTAAATACATTATCTGCCTCAATCCCCGGGAGCCTCGGCTTTATGGGTGCAGCGCCGGGAGAAAGAATCAGCTTGTCATAAGACTCCCGGTAAGTAGAATGATTGTTAAAATCAGTCACTTCCACCTCTTTTTTAGCCGTGTCGATACCTGTCACTTCACTTAATGTGCGTATGTCAAGCTGAAATCTTGTCCGCATTGATTCCGGGGTCTGCACAACCAGTTTTTCTTTCTCTCTGATTACCTCGCCGATATAATAAGGCAGACCGCAATTGGCAAAAGAAATATGCTCTCCCCGTTCAAACAAAATAATTTCGCATTTTTCATCCAGCCGTCTTAACCGTGCCGCCGCACTGGCACCGCCGGCAACTCCCCCCACAATTACTACCTTCATACCATTCATCCTCCTCACAAGACAGTTACCCCCCCGCAGGGGGGCTATAATTATATTTTGAACGAAAATTCAAAATATGTCAAGCAAACCCCGAACAACTGCCTGGCTATTCCTTAACAGCCTGTTGACCGCATTTGCCTGGTTGGCGTAAATGGATTAAAATTGAACTAGACACTATCTCAAGGGAGCTTATAACCATGAATGATATTCTGGAATTGATCAAGGAGAAAGGATTTAAACTGACGCCGCAGCGCATTGCTGTCATTCATGCTTTATTTCATTGCGGCAAATTTTTTACCGCACAGCAAATATGGCAGGATGTAAAAAAAGTGCAGCCGGAAATTGGCTTTGATACCATCTACCGCAATTTGAATTTACTTGCCAATTTAGGCGTACTAAATCAGATTAGCTCGCCTAGCCGTGACGGTTATCTGTTTGAAGTCGTCACCAGCCACCATCACCATTTAATTTGTTTAGCCTGCGGCAAAACTCAATGTCTTGATTATTGTCCTATCGAACCGGCGAAATTAAACGAATCCCAAACCGACGGATTCCAAATTGTCGGGCATTCCTTTGAATTGTACGGCTACTGTAAAGAATGCAAAAACAAAAACTAACGCACTTCCTAATATTTTCCATACTCTTCTTGACGCAATCTTGTTATCGGTGTATTATCAAATAGTAATATTCTTATTTGATAATTAATTCAAGGAGGTTTTGGGGTGTCAAAGTTTTTACGCATCATGTTAGTTTGCCTGACAGCAGCTGCTTTTATTGTTTCATTAGCAGGCTGCGGCAGCCGCAGCAATAGTACCCAAGCATCAGGTGAAAAAATAAAGATTGTAGCAACCATGTATCCTGTATATGAATTTGCCAAACAAGTCGGCAAAGACAAGGTAGCCGTAACCATGCTGGTTCCCCCGGGAGCCGAGCCCCATGACTGGGAACCTACTCCCAAAGACCTGGCCCAAATCCGGACCGCCAAACTATTTTTATACCATGGCGCCAATCTGGAGCCGGTAGATAAGCTGCTGACCAAGGAAGTGCTGGGAACCACAACAGCCGTTGAAATCAGCAAAGGCATCCCGCTGCTGACAAAAACAGCTGAAGCTAAAGACGAGACTAAAGAACCGCAGGAAGACCATGATCAACATCACAGCGGCACCGATACCCATGTTTGGCTTGATCCGCTATATGCCCAGCAGGAAATCAATAACATTGCCGCTGCTTTAGCCGCCATCGATCCCCAGAACAAAGAATATTATCAGGATAATGCCCGTCAATATAACAGCGAACTGGAAAAGTTAAACCAGGAATACCAAACCGCTTTGGCAAATGTACCCCATCGGGATATTATCGCCAGCCATGATGCTTTTGGTTATCTGGCCAAACGCTACAATCTGCGGCAGGTTGCAATTATGGGACTCAATCCCGATACTGAACCGACTCCGGATAAAATGGCAAAAGTAGTTAATTTTTGCCGCGAGCATCAAGTGAAATACATATTCTTCGAAACCGTCGTAAATCCGAAATTATCCCAAACTATAGCCAAAGAAACGGGGGCCGGACTGCTGGTTTTGAATCCGGTGGAAAGTCTTTCGGCAGAAGAAATGAAACAAGGAAAGAATTATCTCAGCATTATGCGGGAAAATCTGGTCAATTTGCAGACGGCATTGGAATAAAGAGAACCACGAGCAAAAGCTCGTGGTTCTCTTTATTCCTTTGTCGGCAGGCTGGTCGGCTCAATCGTAAGATTGATGTCTCTGCTGCTTTCCGCATCAGCCGTTCCCGGCGGAATTGTAATCGTCTCATGGCAAGAGGTAGTCGCGGCAATTTTTCCCGGCAATATACGCAGAATCCGGTCATGCCCGGGGATAACGACATCCGCGGTCTGCCGGATTTTTCTGATCGTCCTGGCGCTGGCCGCGTTATCCCAGGACATAGCTACTTCACCGGTGGCAAGTTCACTGATATTTTTTACCGCATCACCGGCCAGCACGGTAATCGGCATGTCATGATCCCGCAGTACCAGGGACATGCAGCCGGGAGTATGCCCCGGCGACAACAACGTGGACACTCCGGGCAGGATTTCCTCATCCTTTTGGATTAGTTCCAGGCGGCCGCTATTTTGCAAAACCGGGAACAAGTATTTGGGAACAGGCCAATCTTCCACATCCTGACTGACCCATTCCGCTTCCTGTTCATGCAATAATATCCGGGCATTCTTAAAGTAATCAAAGTTCATAATATGATCATGATGAAAATGGCTGAGTACAAGCAGATCAATGTCATCCATCCTCAAGCCGTGCTCGGCGAACCGTTTCGGCAGCTCGCTCCGTTCCACCATGCTCCCGGTGTCAAACAAAATCTTATGACCGACAGTCTCAACGTATACAACAGAGCTCCAGCTCATGTACCCTCGCGTGATTTTCCCCGGAAATCCCTGAAATAAAACGTCGATTTTCACATCAAGCCGCCTCCCGTTTTTAGAAAACTATCCTGGCTTGCCAAATTATGCGAGCAAACCATTCGGATTCTTCTTAATCATGATCTCTATTTCCAGCGGACTGATCCCGCCTTGCAGCATACAATCCAGGAAGCGCCGGAAGCCGACAGCCGGCTCCTCATTAAACACCTGCCCGAAATCGCTGCTTAAAACAGTGGACGCTGCCCCAACTGCCTTAATCTGGTTCACAAGTTCGCTCACCGGCAGCTTTTGCGGTGAATTGGAAGCATAAAAACAGCGCTCAAAATAAACCCCTTTCGCCGCAAGCCGCTGCTGTACCGCTACCGGCATAGCAGTCACTTCCCATTCCGGATGAGTAACAAGTATTTTGCTCACACCTTTTTTTAGCGCCGCAGCAATTACTTTTTCAGTTTCCTCAGTTGATAAATGTCCTGTGCCCAAAATAACATCAGCCCCGGCCACTACTTCCAGCACTTCATATAATGCCGGCAGCAGTTTTCCCTGATCATCAACAACAGGCACACCTTTTTCTAAATCCTGGTGATTAAACCGTAAGTGATTGAGGGCTGAAATCGTCGGCAGCCAAACCTCTTTTGCTCCCAATGCCACTTCCGTCGCCACAGCACACGGATTCAACCCGCCTACTGCTTGATTTAAAACAACGCCGCCATAAACCCGGATACCCGGGACACTTTCCCGGACCAGTGCCGCCCGGGAAGCCGTCGCACAATAATGACCTTTCAGCAGAACTCCGGCAAGCCCGGCCTGCTTTGCTTGAAGGGCAACGCCAATATCCGTCAGTTTGCGCGGTACAACATCCGGACTGCTGTGTACATGCATATCAACAGCTCCGGCAACCAGTTCGTCAAGAACAGTATCCATTATCGCCACTTCCTTTGATCAGCTGCCCTATTGCTCCAAAGCTCTGCCTTTGGTTTCCGGTAAAAACATGACCATGACAACTCCCAGAGCGTAGAACAAAGCAGTAATAAACAGGGATGTTCCGATTCCGTATGTCTTAGCCAGGGTACCGATAATAAACGGTGCCAAAGCGCTGACTCCCCGGCCGAAATTGTAGATAAAGCCGACAGCAGCTCCCCGTATCCGGGTAGGAAACAGTTCGGAGAGGAATGCACCGAAACCGCTGAAATAACCGGAACCGAAAAAGCCAATAAATGGGCCGACGACGAACAGCAATGTTGCATCCCGCAGGCTGCCGTAAATCGGCACTAAAATAGCGGCTGCCAGCAGAAAAATAGCAAACGCCTTTTTTCTGCCCGCAGAATCGGCTAAATAACCGAAGGAAGTATAACCGAATAGAGCGCCGATCTGCATGGCAAAAACCCAGCCGGATGTCTTTACGATATTCATACCGGCTCCGCCCTGCTCAACCGGCGTTGACAGGAATCCCGGCAGCCAGCTGAACAAACCCCAATAAGCCAGTTGGACAAATGAAACAAATATTGATGCAATGATAGTAAACCTTAACATATCTCCCTTGAAAATCTCAAAAAAGCCCGATCCCACACTTTCTTTTTTAACCGCAGTCTGTTTCACTTTTATGTTTTCCCGCCATACTGCCGGCTCCTCGCAGCAGAACAGCACAAACAGGAACATAATAACACTCGGTATTACGCCGACAAAGAAAAGAACCCGCCAGCCATATACCGGTAAAACAAAACCGGCGAACAAGGCGGCTATCATGTAGCCGATTGCCCAGCCGCCCTGCATGAAGCCGGAGGCTTTCCCACGGTGTTCCGTTGGCCAGGTTTCGCTGACCAGAAGTGCCCCTGTTGCCCAGGCACCGCCCATGCCAAGTCCCAGAATTGTCCGGTACACGGCAAGTTCATTGACCGAAGTGGCAATTCCGCTTAGTCCGGTAAACAGCGTATAAATCGATATGGAGGCAAGCAATGCTTTCTTACGCCCCCAGGAATCGGCTATCACGCCAAAAGCAGTACCGCCTACCGCGGACGAAAGCAGCGTCACAGAGGCAAGCAGGCCGGCAACAGCTGTATCCACTTGAAAATCCTTCATGATTGCAGTCAGCGACATAATATAAAGCAACATATCCATTGCATCAAGGGTCCAGCCGCCCATACCGCCAATTAATGCGTTTCTCTGCGTTTTGTTGATGACTTTGTACCATTTCTCTTCCACTTATTAAATCCCCCTCCCACTAAGATACTTTTGAAAATTTACCTGAACCCTCCCCCCCTTTACGAACCAACCCATTCATTTTAGTATCTTACAACTTTTATTATTGCATTATTCATCATTATTTTTTCAATTCCTGCAAGAGCTCTTATTATTCGACAAATATTTTGAATAAGCTGTAAATTGAAACGTTTATTCCATACTGTATGCTGAAAGCCGCACAGCAAAAAGGCCTGAATTTTATCGGCAAAATTCAAGCCTTTTTGCTGTGCGATTGCAAACTTATGATTTTTGTGATGCCGCTTTCGCTTCTGTCCCGGTATCCTTCTTATGAACCACCAGTTCAACGTGGTGAGCTACCCACAGAGAATTATGCTTCCGGGCCACGTCCAGGGGTATTGTGCCATCGCCAAACATAGCCTTAAATTCAGCCTGATTATAAATACCAAGGCCCATATGCGCAAAAACCGACGCCCCCATAAACAAGCCCACCCATTCATGCCCTACGCCGGCCAGATAGGCGATTTCCCGGGGAACAACCGGCACAAAAGCGTACAATATCCAACCGCTTACCAGGAGAAAAATTCCGCCATGAAACATGAACGCCCCCATGCTTTTTTGCCCTGAATTCAGCTTGCCCATCGGCGGAGTTTCAATCTCTTCTCCCAGAAAAATTTTATGGGGATACCCCCCGCCTACCAGCATCCAGCGAATATCGTTCCTGCTCCATTCCGAAATGTGGCGGATAAATAAGGCCACCCGGTCAAAAGCGAACAGAAAAAAGAGCAGCGCCGCAGTTGTAAATACACCCGCCCCGATAATGTGAATGCGCATGGCCAGATTCAAGACATCCTCCATGGGCGGTTTCCACCAGATAATTAATCCGGTGATCACCGTCGGCAAAAAACCTAAGACAAGCCCCCAATGAAACAGGCGGGAGGAAAGGGGATGACGCAGGATATATGCTTTCTCCGGCATTGATGATCCCTCCTTTTCTGAGTTAGTATCAGCAACCTATCCAATCGCCCTGCGATTGATATATCGCGTATGAAAAAGTTCCTCCGACAGCGGGCTGAGCGGCTGCTGGGCAAAAGTACGATACATAGCCTGCAGCGCCGGATTATTATGGCTCTGTCTTACCTGACTGTTCGCATCATCCTTATACAGCCCCTGGATTCTCAGCTTTATATACTTCGTGTGATCCTGTACCAGATCCGTCGTTAAATATACGCCCGTCCAGATAACGGCACCGACTACCCCGACAATTTCCAGAAACTCGCGGCGGGTAACCTTAATTGCTTTTTCAGCATAGTCATACTGTTTCACCTAAATTACGCCTCCCTTTTAATTCCACGGAAGTATTGCCTTGGCTTTGCTTAACCAGGATGTGCCCATAGGGTATACCGGCTGCCCGCCGCCGTTGACACAGCCGCCGGGACAATTCATAACCTCAATAAATTGGTACGGCGACTTGCCGGACAGCGTTTGTTCGATCACCGGAGCAATATTATCCCTGAGACCGTGAACTACAGCAACCGAAAGACGGATATCCTGATCCGTTTTGGCGTCGCGAATCGTAAGAGCGGCCTCTTTAATTCCTTCCAGTCCCCGTACAGGCTTATATTCCAACGTCTTCATTTCCTGTCCGGTAAAAACAAAATAAGCCGTTCGCAGCGCCGCCTCCATTACACCGCCGGTATTACCGAAGATAGTGCCGGCGCCGCTATAATTTACCAGCGGATTATCGGCGTCGCTGAATTCAGAAACATTCCACAAATTAATATTTCTTTCTTTTAACAGCCGTGCCAGATCGCGGGTAGTCAGAACAAGATCCACATCCGGATAATCTCCGTCGCGTCCCTGCCGGCGCCAATAAGCGGCAGCGCTGTGAAATTCGGGACGGGAGGCTTCAAACTTCTTGGCCGTGCAAGGCATTACGCCGACAACAAAAGTATGTTCCGGTTCCGTTTTCCAGACTTCCCTGACGCCATACGTTTTGGCTAAAGCACCGGCCATCATCATCGGCGATTTGGCGGAAGAAAGATAGGGAATCAACTGGGGGTGATTCAATTCAACATAGCGGACCCAGGCCGGACAGCAGGAAGTAAATTGGGGCAACGGACCGCTGTCAGTACTGCCCTGCTCCTGCAAAAGATGCTGGCGGATCCTGGCCACCAGTTCATAGCCTTCTTCCATAATCGTCTGGTCGGCGGTAAAATTGGTATCCAGCACTTTAAATCCGGCCTGCTTCATCGCGCCATACAGTTTTTTCGTCAACAGCGTCCCCGGTTCGAAGCCAAACTCTTCGCCGATGGCGATGCGAACGGCAGGAGCAATGGTTGCTACAACCGTTGTTTGGGGATCACGCAGTTTCACTAAAACTTTTTCCACCGAGTCGATAATATCCGTGGGAGCGCCAAAGGGGCAGTTCACCAGACACTGTCCGCAAAAGATGCAGTCCTGATTGGCTATGCTGTGCACGGCACCGTATTTCCCTTCTATCGCCCGGGTCGGACAATAGGACTTGCAGGAATCGCAGCCTTTGCATTTTTTCGAATCAACAGCGATAACCTGGGACAGTTCCGCTGATTGAAAACCGTTCACAACTGTTCCCTCCTTTAGAAAAAATAAGAAAAAAGCTTATGAAACGAATGAATCGTTCATAAGCCACACTTCATGTGTATATAGTCTTCATGACTATATAAAGCTTATTGGTCATTACCGGGAAATGTTTTCCGCCAGAATATCGGCCACATGTTTCACCGCAATATTCGGCGCCTGCTTGTCCAATCCTCCCTGCAGCTGCATCATGCAGGCAGGGCAGCCTACCGCCACCACTTCGGCGCCGCTGTTTTTAATATTATCAATCTTTTGTTTTAAAATCGGCATGGACAACTCCGTATACTTAACGCCGAAGGCGCCGGCCATGCCGCAGCATTTATCGCAGTCTTTCATTTCAACAAATTGATAGCCGGGAGCCGCCTCCAAAATTTGACGGGGTTCTTGATAAATGCCCAAGCCGCGTCTCATATGGCAGGAATCATGATAGGTAATCTTCGTTTTACCGTCAGTCTTGCCCAACCGACCGGCTTTGGCATATTCTTCGCTGACAAAACTGATAAACTCGCGTACTTTATGGGCGATATTTTCCGCCCGTTTTTTCCATTCGGGCTCATCGGCAAATAGTTCCGGATATGTTTGATGCCAAGTCTCCGCACAGGTCGGGCAGGCGGCAACAATTACATCCGCATTGGCGGCTTCAAACGCCTCTATATTCCGCTTGGCAATACCTTTGGCGGTTTCCCTGTCGCCCATCCCCAGTACCGGCTTGCCGCAGCAGCTTTGCCCTTCCGGGAAAACGACTTCCATCTTAAGATCCTGAAGAACCTTGAACACCGATTCACCGGTAGCAGGAAAGACAAAATCAATATTGCAGCCGCTGAAAAAGGCCACTTTCTTCACCGGCTTGGCAATCTTCCTAGTCAGCGAAGAAATTCTGTCCCGCAGCGGCGTAGCGGCAATAGCCGGCAAACTGCGATCCTTGGCCATTCCGGCAAGGAACAGGGGTAAATGCCGAATTACATTGCCGGACTGAAATGGTTTTTGGCCGATCGAAGCCACACGCAGCAAAGAATGAAATATTTTCCGGTTGGACAGTACATTTTCAAAAACAACCCGGGTCGCAAAAGGAAGGCCGTGTTGTTTCACCGCTCTGGCCCGCAGTTCATCGATCAGTCCCGGAATATTAATCTTCCCGGCACATACTTCCGTACACTTCCGGCAGCCGATGCACATTTCATTAAATTGTTCAAAATCACCCACACTGTTCAACAGCGCCGTAAGAATCGCCCCGACGCCGCCGGCATAAATATGGCCGTATACATGTCCGCCTACCAGGGTATAAACGGGACACACATTTAAACAGGCGGCGCAGCGCAGGCAATTGTAAATTTCCTTTAATTTCTCGTCATGAGCGGCTTTAAGCCGGCCGTTATCCAACAGGATGATATGCAGTTCTTTATCCTGCTCCACCCATTTCCCGTCTTTTTCCACCATCGTGGGGGTAACGCCGTCCACCATAGTCATATAACTGGTCATCAGCTGGCAGGTGCCGTTGCGGGGCAGTATCCGCAGCAGACAGGCAGCGTCCTGAATTTTCGGGATTAGTTTTTCGTAACCGATGATCACCACATGAATCCGGGGCAAAGTCGTCACCAAACGAGCGTTTCCCTCATTCGTAACTAAGCCGATAGCGCCGTTTTCCGCAATACCGAAGTTGGCGCCGGAAATTCCCATATCCGCCTGTAAAAATTCTTCCCGCAGATTCTGCCGGGCCACCTGTACCATATACGGTATATCGGTGGAAATCTCCCGGTTCAGTTCTTTGGAAAAATAACCGGCCACTTGTTCTTTATTCAAATGAATTGCCGGCATAACCATATGGGAAGGCCGCTGTCCGGCAACGGCAATGATCCATTCGCCCAAATCCGTTTCCTTAACCCGCAATCCGGCATTTTCCAGGCTTTTATTCAAATGGATTTCTTCCGACGCCATGGACTTTGATTTTACAATCCGTTTGACACCTTTTTCTTTGCAGAGATTAATCAAATATTCTTTGAGAGCATCGCCGTCTTTGGCCCGGAATACCTTTGCCCCCCGTTTGCCTGCCTCTGCTTCAAACTGATCCGCCAGCTCTTCAATATGGGCGACTGCACCAATCTTCATATTTTTAAACTGCTCCCGCAAAGCATCCACATCTTCCACATTCTCGAACGCTTTATCCCGGGAAGCGGGATATTCTGCCGCAAATCGTCCCAAAGCGCCGCGAAGCACCGGATCGTTTAGTTTTTCGTCAATTTCTTTTTTTAAATTACGCTGTTGCACCGATTCCATCAGAACACGCCTCCTCAAATAACTTCTTCATCGACAGCAATCAAAATAAACCGGCTGGGACCATGCACCCCGATCGTCAATACACGTTCTATATCGGCCGTCCGGCTTGGCCCGGTAAGAAATCCGGTATAGCCGCGTTTAAAAACTTTAGAAAATACTTCAAATGCTTCCTCCACCCCGGGAACAATATTGCTGCTGTTCATAAAAACCAGATGAATTGGCGGCAGCATGGAAACCAGCCTGCTCTCAACGGAATATCCGTCGTAGGCGACGCTGCCGGTTTCGGCGACACCAAACTCAACGCTGGAAATGCCGATATCCGCCGTCTTGGCATGCTCGGCAATGTCCGTATTGGCCGTATACAATTCAATACCCATAGACTGTATCGCCTGAAATATGCCGGAAGCCTGTTGATACGGCCCGTCCACAGCTACCACTTTTTTCGCCTGAATTGATTTCAGCAGGTCAGTCACAACTTGCTTTGCTTCAGCCGCGTTTTTCACATGAAAAATTTCCGTTGATGCCTTTTTAGCTCTTGCTTCAAAATCAGCAAAGTATTTCCCGCCGGATTTTCCGTTAGGAAGATTCTGTTCCCAATTCTCACATACTTTCTGCATCATTCCACCCCTTTAGGTTATTGTTATCGCCATAATGTGCTTGACAGTATCAGTACGCCAGCCGCAGAATCTGTTCCACATCACTTTTATGCAGCTTTTTCAGCCGTCCCAGCGATCCTTGGGCAACGGCATTCTCCGCCAGCCCGTTCAGCTGCTCCTCCCGGATTCCCAGTTCGTGCAAGCGGGTATGTCCCTGCCACTTTTTAATTCGTGCCCGCATCTTCCTGATAGCTGCCGACAGACTGGCAGACTGCCATATGTTTTGGGCAAACCGGTTAAACTGCTTGGGATTTTCGTCGTATACATACTGCATCCAGGCAGGAAATAAAATTCCCAGTCCCGCGCCGTGGGCAATGCTAGAGTTCAGGCAGCTGATACTGTGTTCCATTCCATGACAGGCCCAGTCGCCGCCTCGCATACCGGCGCCGCTGATACCGTTCAAAGCCAGCGTCGCCGCCCAGGCCAAATTGGCCCGGCTGTCCACATCCTTCGGATTTTCCTGCAGTTTATCCACCATCGCAATGATCGTCTTCATTAAGGCTTCATGGATTGAAATTGAAGTTTCTTCTTCTTTTCCCACAAAATAAAATTCCATAATGTGAGCCAACGCGTCCAGCGCCCCGTTCACAGTTTGTTCCCAGGGCAGACTAGTCTGAACGCTTGGATCAATAATCGACACTTTCGGATACAAAAAGGAACTGCCGATTCCCCATTTTTTCTTGTCTCTTTCGTTGGTGATGACTGCATTCCCATTCATCTCCGATGCGGTAGCCGACAGGGTAAGAACGGTAAAAACCGGCAATGCCTTAGAAATCCGGATCTCCCCTTCAAAGGCCTGCCAGATATCATCCAAAAAAACTCCGGCTGCCACTGCTTTGGCGGTATCAATAACACTGCCGCCGCCTACCGCCAGAACCGCCTCCACTTGATGTTCAAGCGCCAGGTTAATTGCTTCCCGAACCTTGCTCAAACTTGGGTTTGGCTGGACACCGAAACATTCCGCCCATTGAATTTTCTCAGCGTTCAATGACGCCGTAACCGCATCATAAACGCCGTTTTTCTGAATGGAGCCTGCGCCTGCCAGCAGCAATACCCTAGTATAGCCGCTGTCGGCAATCCACTTTCCCACTTGCCCGAGGGTATGTTCGCCAAATACCAGCCGGGTAGGATTAAAAAAATTATAAGAAATCATCATTACAGTACCAGTCCTACCGACCTCAGTACATTGGAGATACTTTTTGCACTGTTCTTCAACTGAAAAATCTCATCCTCAGCCAAGGGGACTTCTATTCTTCTGGCGACTCCATCTCCGGTAATAAGGCAGGGAAGACTCAGGGCAACATCATACAGGCCGTATTCCCCCTCAATAGTAGTAGAAACAGGCAGAATACTGTGCTCATTATAGAGCACCGCCTTGGCAAGGCGGCAGGCGGCCATAGCAATACCGGCGCTGGTAAATCCTTTAAAATTCAGGACATCATAAGCAACGTTGATAACTGCAGAACCGATTTTTTCACGGTCCAGCGGTTCCTCCGGTTGAAAATACTCATCCAGTCTGTCGCTGGGAACACCGGCAATGTTGAGCAAGCTCCATGCCGGAAAAGCTGAATTTCCATGTTCGCCCAGCATATAACCCTGAACATCCTTCGGATCTACATGATATTTATTGGCAATCATTCTTTTAAAGCGGGCTGTTTCCAGCGTAGTACCGGTGCCAAATATTTTATTTTTCGGATAATCAAAAAAGTTTCCCGCATAATAGGCCATCACATCCAACGGATTGGTAATCATAATAATCACCGCGTCCCTGGTATACTGCGTGATGGAAGTCATTACATCCTTCATGACTTTGACATTGCGGTCGGCAAGAATCAAGCGGTCCATTGTCTCGCCCGGTATGATGCTGGGGCCTGCAGCAATAATAATAACGTTGGCCGCTTTGCATTCCGCAAAATCTCCGGCGTGAATATTTACGTTGGTACTGTAAGGGAAAGGCGTACCATGACTGGCGTCCAAAGCTTCACCCCGCGCTTTTTCGTCAATGATATCAATCACCGCGATTTCATCTGCCAGATTAAAGGATAAGGCACAATTCAATACGGCTGAGCCTACATGTCCCGCGCCGACGATAACAAGCTTGTTTTTGGTCATATTCCTCCTCCAATTTGCTTATATATTTATAACAATCCCATCCCTGGGAAGCGTTATAAACTTGCTCCAATCCGTTCTAATATGATGGCATGATCTACCAAACGCAGTTCTTTAATCCTGGCAGCCAGGATCTTCCTCTGGCCGAATATATTTTCAAGATAAATCTCTGTTTCATGCGGGAAAACCTTATCCACACTCTCCAGCAGTAATTCTTCCGTACCATCATGCAGCACATACGCATTTGCTTCACACATGTTCATCCCTCCTGATAGCTCCTTATTTGCAACAATAATTGATTGACACAGTGAGGAAGCGGCTCCGGCCGTAATCCGATAACGTCAACATTTTCACGATAGATAGGAAGCAGCAGCTTTCTTGCCTTGCAGGCCGCAATCGCCTCCGCCATTTTGGGCGTTAGCTCTCCGCCCATCGAATGGGCCAGAACAAGGCTCAGAGAACCAATAATAAAATCTACTTTATCAACATTATACAGAATGGCATTCTCGCCCGTAGCTCCTTCATCCGCTCCTGCTTTCAGCATAGCGGCAGTTGCCAGCTCATTCGTTCCCAGGGCCAGCACATTCACTTCTTCCTGAACCCCCTTTTTGAGCTTTTCAATGATCACTCTTCCCATACCGCCACCTTGTCCGTCAATCACTGCAACACGCATAGCAACCTCCTGATAAAAATAAAAAAATCCATAAAAGATAGAACTTTTCTAAGTTCTGTATCCTTCATGGATCTTTAGTCATCATTCATATAGCCCAGGTCATCAAACCTCTTCATGAGATTCTCGCCATAAGTAAAATTTATCGCCGTATAAAAATTATTATTATGATTACTATTTTAGTATATGGACGAACCATGAATTAGTCAAGAATATTTTGCATAATTCCTGAAAAACTTCACTGGTAAAATCAGTCCCGATAAAATCATATCATTTTATGGAGGATTTAAGAATATGCTGTAGAACTCAATTATGGTAAATAAAAATTTCACTAGCGAAAGGGTTGTCCGTATTGCAAAGATTGAAAAATAAAATGATAGTGGCAGGCATAGTGATTGTATTTTTTTTATTAGCAGGGCTGGGTTACATTATCTTTTCCTCGTTTTCCGGCGTTCCGGTTTTAAATTATCATCAAATCAATGATGAAGCCCATAATGCATTAACACTTAGCTCTTATGAATTCGATGCACAGATGGCTTATTTATATAAGGCCGGTTATACGACCATATCTCCGGACCAACTGCTGGATAATCTGCAATATGGTAAACCACTCCCCCCAAATCCCATTCTGATCACGTTTGATGATGGCTATGAAGACAATTATCAGGTGGCCTATCCCATATTGCAGAAATATCATTTTACGGCAACGATATTTTTGATCACCGATTTCGTGGGCCGCAACGGCAGGTATGTAAGCTGGCGGCAAGTAAGGGAAATGCAGGATAACGGGTTTAGTTTTCAATCCCACACCTTAAGTCATATCTTGTTGGCCAAGGCCTCCGATGAGGAGGTGACTTCCCAACTGACTGGTTCCAAAGAGGCGCTGGAATGGCGTCTCGGCAAAAAAGCGGACTATTTAGCCTATCCCGGCGGGGTCTATGATCAACGGGTAATTAACCTGACAAAACAAGCCGGCTACCGGGCCGCATTTACCATCAACCTGGGACGAAATACGAAAGAATGCGGTTTGTTTACCCTCAACCGAATTCCTATTTTTGAAGCCTCCCACACCTTGCTGCGGTTTTGGCTGCGATTAAAATTCACCGAAACCTTCAGTGCGTTGCAAAATTTTAAATCCTATTTGCGTAAAAACGGTGTCAGTTCCTTGGCAAATTTAATTTATGTTCCATAGCAAAAAAAGACCTCTTCGGCAGCCCCGAAGAAGTCTTTTTTGTCTATGAATCCGGATTCACTTCTCCCTTGCCACGCCTTAGCCAAAGAATTCCGGCTACGAGCAAGCACCCTGCAATGATCAAGCTTATATCATGGCCCACTGCATCTAACTTATGCCAGTTCTCGCCTAGAATCATGCCTCCGTAAATCAAAGCTATCGTCCAGGGCACAGAGCCAAGAATGGTACAGGCTACAAACTTGATGAACGGTACTTTGGCAAAACCGGCCGGCAGCGAAATAAATGTCCGCACCACCGGCAGCAGCCGGCCGAAAAAAGTCGCGGCGATGCCATAGCGGTCAAACCAGCGCTGGGCTAACGCCACGTGCCGCTTGGATAAAAAAAAGAATCTTCCATATCGATCAATAAACGGCCGGCCGCCGTAATGGCCCACGCCATAAGCAAGTATGGAGCCCAGCAGCCCTCCTGATACCCCTGATACAACTGCGGCAGTAAAATCCATTCGTCCCTGGAAAACCAGATAACCGACGAAGCCGAAAATCAATTCGCTGGGCACCGGCAGGCAGGCGCTTTCCATGGTCATTCCGATAAAAATAGCCGTATACCCCCAAGCATCAATATATTGGGTAATAATAGAATAAAATTGTTCCATCTAACACGTATCCTCCAAAAGCAGTGCGGCAAAATCATCTTTAGCGAATTTTTCGCTATTGCGGCTTCTATATCCTGCATTCCTGATTAGTTTAGACCAATACCGGCGCAAAAAATCATATTCTTTAAAATCCAACCTGCCGCCCCATGTCCTGCAGCAATTGTTTTGCCGCCTGAGCAAGAAGCACCGTATCACCGGAAACGGCAAAAATATCGGCGCCGGCCTGTTCCCATCGTTTCGCATCCGCCACACCGGGGCAGAAAATTGCCACATGCTTGCCGGCTTTCCTTCCCCGGGAAATCACATCCAGCACCGTGCGGTGAAAATCAGGATGTTCAAACTGTCCGCTTAGCCCCATGGACTGAGATAAATCCGCCGGACCGATGAAAATACCGTCAATCCCATCAACCGCTATAATTTCGTCCAGATTGCGAACCGCTTCCACTTCTTCCACCTGCACCATTATAAAAATATTTCGGTTCGCAGCTTCCCTATATTCTTTTCCCGCGATAAAACCGTATTTTGCGGCCCGAACCATGCCGGCCATACCCCGTTCACCGTCAGGCCCGTACTTTGCGGCACGGACAACGGCTTTGGCCGCCTGTGCCGTGTTGACCCGCGGCACAAGAATGCCTGTTGCGCCAACATCCAGCGCCTGAAGGATCAGCGCCAGATCGTTGGTGCGTACCCTTACAACAGGTTCGGCACCGCTGCCCTCAGCCGCTCTGACAATATGGACCAATTCGCTGGAAGTAGCAGGCGTATGTTCAGTATCAATCAAAACAAAATCCATTCCGGCATAGCCCAGAATTTCCGCACAGGCCGGCTCCCGGCTGAACAGGAAGCTGCCTGTAACCGTCCGACCGCCCAGGAGCCTAGCTTTGATCTTATTTTCTATTAGACTCATTCGACTCATCCTTGTCATTGATTATTTTTCAATTTGATTCACCAAAACACCGATCTTCTCTATTTCCAGACGCATTTCATCGCCTGGCCGCAGAAACTTGGGAGGATTAAAGCCCGCCCCAACTCCCGCCGGCGTACCGGTTGCAATGATATCCCCAGGCTCCAGGGTAATCACCGATGAAATTGTGGCAATCAGCGTGGGAATGTCAAACACCATGTTTTTCGTATTGGCGTTCTGACGTATCTCGCCGTTGATGAAGCTTTTGATCGCTAAATCATGCGGGTTCGGAATGTCGCTTTTATGGACGATACACGGTCCCAGGGGCGCAAAGGTATCGGGGCCTTTTCCCATAATCCATTGAGAATGAGCTTTCTGCAAATCCCGGGCCGAAACATCGTTCATAATCGTGTAGCCGAATACAGCATCATACGCTTCCGCTTTCGCTGCCCGAAAGGTTTTCCTGCCAATAATCACCGCCAGTTCCGCCTCATAGTCAAGCTGAGAGGTGATCTGCTTGTGGTTTTTCACAATTGCACCTGAACCGACCACACAAGTAGGCGGCTTGGAAAAGATCATCGGCACTTTGGGGACTGCCAAATTAACATCCTTCGTTTTTTCAAATTCAAGAGCATGTTCGACATAATTCTTGCCGATGCAGAATATATTTTTCCGCGGCCGGGGAATAGGGGCCAGAATACGTACATCCCTAAGGGAAATCTTAGGACAATCCTCATCGCTCCCGGCTATAATCTTTCGTACGACAGCAAGATCCGCCTCGCCGCCGTCAATCAAGTCCAGCATGTTATCCGGCAGCACAGCCGATTTACAGTACACCCGTTCAGCCGCCTGCAGCGGAATAACGGCGGTTTTGTCCGGGGACAAAATGCCGATATCCCTTTTCCCGTTAAACTCAAAAGTTACAAAATGCATGATGCACTCCTCCCAGCTTGTTTGCTCAATTGCTTCTCACACTTATCCGTCATTCACATCTATCTGTTTTGCCGCGTTCGGCTAATGATTTGCTCTTCTTCATCCCGGGATAAAAATCCTGCTTTTCGTCACGCCTGATAAACAACCATACAAGCCACCGAATAGCTTGGCAGCAGCAAAAGCCGGCACTTTCCACGGCAAAACAGCCGAAAAAAAAAGCAGACTGTCCGTAAAACAGCCTGCCCGCAAAACATCTATTTTTTAAGGCTATCAGTCAACCTGTATTACCCGGCTTACAAAACCGGGAATAAACCTCTCGCCGAAACGCTTTTGCAGTTCTGCCATCATGGCAAAGCCGGTGCAATGGCTGGCCGCTAAAAATTGAGGCGCGTATTTCTCTAGCTGAAGGATCGTTTTATTTTGCTGCTCCGGCGACACCGGTCCCAGATGAGTACCGCCGATCCAGCCGATCAATTTTTTCATTCCGGTAAGTTTAAATCCCAGCTCCACCGTATTGACCAGGCCGGAATGAGTACAGCCGCCGATCACGATCAGCCCGTCCCGGCAGGAATAATACAAAGACGTATCGTCATCAATCGGGTCCTGGCAGTCGCAGCCTGCTGCGCCGCAAAGCATCAATTTATCATCACCGGTTTCGTAGTCTGTCTGCCGCGGAACTTGCCCGCTGAACATAAGCCCGGGAACGATTTTCAGCGGTGCCCGCGACAAATGCCATTGAGCGCCGAGAGCCGTAAGTTCTTCCCGCGTATTGGGCATACCGATGTACCGTCTCGAACCGCCGGCCAGGGAATAGCGGCTTTGAAAAATATCAGGATGCCCGTATACCCGCACCGGCTTGCTCCGATGTTTCAAAAGAAAGGCCAAACCGCCGGTATGATCATAATGACCATGACTGACTATAATTCCATCCAGCTGATCCGGATGAATCCCCAGCAAGCTTAAATTATGGACAACCGCCCCCGACTGGCCGGTATCCAGAAGGAATTTAGCGGAATCTGTTTCCATCAGCAGCGAAAATCCGTGCTCACCCAAAAAAGGATGAGGCGTTGAAATCGGAACGGAATTATCAACAACAACTGTCAGTTTCAAAAAAAGACCTCCTTGATTATACTTAACCAATATTTTAGCCGATAACGCCGCTGAAAAGCAATAATGAAACCAGCCCGGCAACAGACGCAATCGTCGTAGACAACGTATACGTTTTAAAAAGATCGCCCATTTCCATGCCAAAATATTCTTTAACAAACCAAAATCCCGGATCATTCACATGGGAGAAGCCGATCGCTCCCGCGCCAATGGCCACGGCAACCAATGCCGGATCAAGGCCGGGATACATCGGCAGGACCGGAATAACCAGTCCTACAGCAGTAATCATGGCAATCGTAGCGCCGCCTACGGCGAAGCGCATAATTGCCGCAACGCACCATGCCAGTATCAACGGATTAATATGCCATGCCGTCAAGACTGATTTTATCGCATTGCCTATGCCGCTGTCCATTAAAACCTGATTAAATGCACCGCTGGCACCAATGATCAAAAGAATAGCTGCCATTGGCCCAATTGCAACCTCACTAAATTTCCGCAGCTTTTCCATCTTCATTCCCCGGTTTAACCCCAGCGTCCAATAAGCCAGAAACACAGCCAAAAACAAAGCAGTGACCGGAGATCCAATAAAATTCACATATACCATGGCCGGATGAGCTTTACCAAGCGCAAGCTCAAAAAGAGTCTTGGAAATCATCAATATCAGCGGAAACAAGATTGTAAACAATGTTATACCAAAAGAAGGCAGTTCCTCTTCCGGCGTTGGCTCCGCCTTAAGAAGATGTTCCGGCGGATGCAGTTCGAACTTGTTTCCTACCAGTTTCCCGAACATGGGCCCGGCAATGACCGCTGCCGGAAATCCTACGATCAGTCCATATAAAATCACCTTGCCGATATCCGCATTCAGGCCAACGGCAACAGCAGTAGCCGCCGGATGAGGCGGTACCATGCAGTGAACCGTCAAAAGGCCGATGATCATCGGTATGCCGACCATTACCAGGGACATTCCCGCCTCAATCGCCACACAAAATAACAGCGGCATTAAAAGAACGATACCCACTTGAAAAAAAACCGGTATGCCGCAGATATACCCCACAATCATTAACGCCCAATGGGTGTTTCGCTTCCCCAATACACGAATCATTGTCCTGGCCAAACGCTCCGCACCGCCGGATATTTCCATCATTTTACCGACAATAGCGCCTAACGCCAGGATGGGCGCCAGCATGCCCAAAAAGCCGCCGATGCCAAGTTCAATTGACTTTAGCATCTTATCCAGCGGCATCCCGGTACAAAAACCAATAAAAAAGCAAGCTGCAAGCAAAGCGACAAAAGCATGCAATTTAACACGCACTGTTAAAATAATAATCAATGCAATGGCCAACACCAAAACCGCTATCATCATTCCTGTAGTTCCCATTTATCCTTCCTCCCTGCTGTATCTCTATTTTAGTCTTTTTATACAAAGTGCCTCCTTCCAAATTAATTTAAGCTTTAAACTTGCGATAACTTCTTATATACTAATCCTATAGGATCCTATACCATTATACAATTGTTGAAAAAACAGAAAATTAAATAAAATAATTTGCTTTTTTGTGCAAAATAACCAAAGGCAAGGAGAAACGATATGATTATATCCGACGAAATGGCGCAAAAAATAGTCGATACTACCATGTGCTTGGTTCATCGAAATGTAAACATTATGAATCGGGAAGGCATCATTATTGCTACCGGACATCCTCATCGCTATAAAACCTTTCATAAAGGCGCAAAAGATGTGATTGAAACAGGGTCCGTCATTGAGATCTACCCTGACGAACTGCCTTTATATCCCGGTGCCTTGCAAGGCGTAAACCTGCCGATTGTATTTGACGGCCAAACCGTTGGCGTAGTAGGTGTTTTTGGCAGTCCGGATGAAGTTCGCTCTACCGGAAGATTAGTAAAAACGATAACCGAGCTTATTCTTGAACGAGAACTGCTGCAAAAAGAAATGCATTCCAAATACCTGCTGCGGGAACAATTTATTGATATTGTCATTGCCAATGCTTCCGGTCTCGTTCCGCCAAAAATAAACAGAATTGCCAAAACGCTGGGGTTAAAAATGCAAATACCCCGTGCAGTCGCTTTAATTGACGCAACAAGTCTGATCAGCAAATATATAGCCGAGTATGGCTCCTCCGAACTTGTGCTGGAGCGCGCGGCTGATTTATCCATTCAAAAAATTACCGAACTGGGTTTGATTAACGAACAAGATATTGCAGTTATGCTGGATGAAAAATTCATCATTCTAAAATGCTTCCCCCATAGACTTGACAATAAAAAAATGCACCAGTGGGCCGAAAATCTAATAGCTGCCATTGCTTCAAACGATAACGTTTTTCTTGCCTGCGGTATCGGAGCAATCACAGGTTCCATCCATGCGTATCATTCTTCCTATGAACAGGCAAAATACTGTCTTTCCCAATGTCAGAGCCAATCCGTGGTTCAAACGATATATGACCGTGATATAATCGTTCGTTACGCTCTGCAGGAAGCAGCTGCCAGTCCGGCCGGGCTGTCATTAAAAAATATAGCCGCATCTCTTTCCGGTACAAACTTTGAAAACACCGACATGCAAACGACTCTTCTCTCACTTTTGGAAAATAATCTTAACATCAACGCCACTGCCGATCAGCTTCATATTCACCGCAACACCCTTCTATACCGCCTTACCTGTCTGAAAAATGAAACCGCTCTCGACCCATCCCGCTGTATTGATGATGCAATTTTATGCAAACTGCTTTTAATCCAGCAGCAGACGAAGCAGCCGGAGATATTTTAATATCATTATCTTTCTATTCTTGACATTCCCCGTTAAATCATATATATTTATTTTGAAATATAATTCATAATGAATATACATTATCGCATCAGTTAAATTTCCGTAACGGCACTGAATCGTTCTGGCGTCGAATTATAAATTATATTTCAAATTGCTAGCAAAGGAGTTTTTTTATATGCCAAAAGGAGATGGAACCGGTCCGCTGGGCCGCGGCCCGCGAGGCAGCGGCCGCGGTGGCGGCTGCCGGAGGAATATGGTATTCAATACCGGCCTTGACCGCAGTAAGCGCAGCAGCTCCGGAGTTTCCAACATTAGCACGACTGCAAAGCAGGAACCTTTAGAAGCCCAGGCCGCCCGGCTGGAAGAACAAGCTGCGGCTCTGCGCAATTCAGCCAAGCAGAACCGTGCGGAAAAACGCTGTTCTGCCGGAACGGACGGCAGCCCGAAAGTATATAGTATTACTGACACCTGCCGGGGATGTGATGCTTGCAGAAAAGCTTGTCCCGTGGATGCGATCAGCGGCAATAGAAAAGAACAGCACTATATTGATCCCCTGAAATGTGTAAAGTGCGGCACTTGCATGGACATCTGCCCCTTTAACGCCATAAGAAGAAAGTGAGATAACAAAAGCAGCCGAATGTTCTTGACATTCCTTGGCAGACAGTGTATACTAATTATGAAATATATTTCATAATTAGTATACACTGTGAATCTTCATACAAAAAACGCGGTCTGACACATGACTGAAAGGGTATTTGCCGTGTATTCCGAAAAATTATTTGAATACAATTAAATTTTCCAATCAAAAATAATTATGCAACGGAGATGGTATGATGCAATGCGCACTGTGCAAACAAAAAAATTGCTACACCGGACAAAATTGTCCCGGCCTGCAGCCTGACGAAATCAAAGCAGCCTATGATACTACCGATCGGCAGTTGATGACGGCAGCCGCCAAGATTGAAGGAAACTATTATATGCAGCTATCACGCCTGGAAGAAAGCGTAAAATTTGCCCAGGAGATGAACTGCACTTCCATCGGCGTAGCCTTTTGCATTGGTTTAGCCAAAGAAGCCGGGTATATCGTACAATACTTCCAAAAATTTTTCACTGTCCATTCCGTATGCTGCAAAGTCTGCGGCTTCGATAAACACCACTTTGAACTGAAGCAAATTAAAGATGACCGCTACGAGGCTATGTGCAATCCGGCTATACAAGCTAGAATTTTAAATGATGCGGGAACAGAATTAAACTTTGCCGTTGGTCTTTGCGTGGGACATGATATGATTTTTAACCGTCACGTCAAAGCCCCGGTATCCACACTTGTAGCCAAAGACCGTCTGCTAAGCCACAATCCTCTCGGCGCTATCTATTCCGGCTACTGGCGCAATAAACGTCTTGAATTAACCGACTAACAGGCAAAAAAGCCAAAGGAAAAAACGTCCGACACTGTTGGAATAAACACCGGCAATTCAGGCGGTGAGTCACCCTACTTGAATCAATGCCGCCTATTGCGGAAATTTTGACTCATCACCTAAAATAAAAACTTCCGAAAATAGCAGGAACATACCATAATCTGCAGCAGGGAAAACCAATTATCTATTAGGATGTAACGGCTGCAGGGCTGACCAAACTATTCAAATATACCAAGAATTTGTTTTTACGGTCACTAACTGCATAAAATTAAATACATTTTACCAAAATAGGAAGGTGAGAGAAAGCGAGATGAAAATTGCCATCACCGCCTATGGCAAAAACCGTTTGGCAAAAGTTGATTCCCGATTTAGCCAAGCCGGTTATTTTGTCATCTATGATCAAAAAAAAGAGGTCTGGTCATCTCTGGCGAATACACAAACTGCCGAATCTGTCTATGGGACAAAAGCTCTGGCAGAAAACGACATTAAAATTCTCATTACCGGTTACATTGGTGCCAAATCTTTTAAACTGCTGCAAGCCAATCAAATTTCCATCTATTCTTCGGGGGAAACAACCAGCACTGCAGAAGAAATTCTATCGACGTTTCTGTCCGGTAAATTAGCTCTTCTTTATGCACCAAATGCTTTAGATATGCCAAACAGGAAACAAAAATAACGCCGTCTCAGCCGCTTTCCCCCTTGATATTTCATAATATTTTTTCTTTTAGTTCATGAAACATAATCCGTTACTACAAAAGGAATCGCTGCCGCCAGAGCAGCAAATGTAAAAAATAAAAATTATCTTCAAAAAAACAGAAAGGTGTTGTTTCAACTATGAAAATCGCTATTCCGTTAGCCGGAGGAAAACTTTGCACCCATTTTGGCCATTGCCAGGAATTTGCCATCGTAACCGCAGAAAACGGCAAAATTGTAAAACAGGAAACCATGACTCCGCCGCCTCATGCGCCCGGCGTCATTCCCAACTGGATCGCCGACCAGGGCTGCACCGACATTCTAGTCGGCGGCATGGGGGAAGCGGCTCAAGCCATTTTGCGGGAACGTGGCGTAAAAGTCTTATGCGGTGCGCCCTCAGATACCCCGGAAAATCTTGCCGCCCGGTATCTGCAAGGCAACCTTGCCGATACCGGCAACGCCTGTGACCATGACCATGAGGGCCACGGCTGCGGCAATCATTAATCAATATAAAACAGGGGCCGGTTAGACGACAATTGTCGTCTAACCGGCTCCTGTTTTGCGTTCAAAACTCACAAGCCTCGACCGCGAATTAAATAAATTAAGGTTCCTTCCTAACTTTCGATTCCATTATGCTATTTTCCGTTTAGACCTTAATTTTATTAAAAATTCTAACGGATTACTTTAATCCATCCTTCTGGTGCTTCGATCCGTCCCATTTGAATACCTGTCAAAGTTTCATACAGCTTTTTGATTATAGGTCCCATTTCGCTCATACCGCTCGGGATACAAATTTCTTTTCCATGATCTACAATCTTTCCTACGGGTGAAATAACTGCTGCCGTACCGCACAATCCGCATTCAGCAAAGTCTTTCACTTCATCCAGAAGCACTTCCCTTTCTTCTACCTCCAATCCAAGATATTCTTTTGCAACATGCACCAAAGAACGTCTGGTAATCGACGGCAGAATACTCTCCGATTTAGGTGTTACAAGCTTGTTATTTTTTGTTATAAAAATAAAGTTTGCACCACCCGTCTCTTCAACCTTTGTTCTTGTCGCCGGATCGAGAAACATATTTTCATCGAAACCGGCTGCATGAGCTGTGACAGAAGCATGAAGGCTCATCGCATAGTTTAATCCCGCCTTAATATGACCTGTTCCATTCGGTGCGGCCCGATCAAAATCACTTACGCAAAGAGTAAGCGGCTTCATACCACCTTTGAAGTAAGGTCCAACGGGAGTCACAAAAACTCTGAACTGATACTCGTCTGCGGGTTTTACACCGATTACTGAGTTAGTTCCCATCATATACGGGCGAATATATAACGTAGCCCCTGAACCGTAAGGCGGAACATATGCCGCATTCGCTTCAACGGTTTTTACAACTGCATCGACAAAACGCTCCGCGGGAAAAACCGGCATTTCCAATCTCCTGGCAGAATTCTCCAAGCGTTTTCCGTTTAAATCAGGGCGAAAGGTTACGATATGACCATCTTCAGTAGTATAAGCCTTCAGCCCTTCAAAACATGCCTGTGCATACTGAAAAACGCACGCACATTCGTTTAATACAACAGTATCATCTGAAGTCAGCGTGCCCTCATCCCAGGCCCCATTTTTGAAATTGGAAACATATCTCTTCTCTGTAGATATGTAACCAAAGCCAAGGTTCTTCCAATCCAATTGTTTCTTTTCCATAAAAATAGCCTCCATTCTTTATTTAAATAGTAAAAAATAAAACCTCCGCCCCCTATCTAAAGGGGCAAGAGGTTACTCTCGCGATACCACCCTTGTTATACCTAGCAATACATAAAAGCATATTAACTAGATACATCTCATCAAGCCTAGCAACTTTAGCAATATAACGGTTGCACTCACAAGGAGTTGATACCGGCGCAGCCTACTAAAAGGTTCAGCTTTGCAGTTCAGGAATGACACTCGCATCGTTCTGTTATCGGTTCACACCGCCCACCGACTCTCTGAAACATACTACATGCAACTAGCTCCTTCATTACTTTTCCGGTTACAATATTAAATTTTATTCAGAAAAATATGAATCTATAAAGTGTTTTTAGTATACTACTAAAAGAATTATTTGTCAAACAAAAATAGCATGATCTTCAATTAGTCTTTTGGGGAAAAACAAAAGTATCCGCTTTAATTTAGTGGGATTCTAAATTATAAAAAATCAAGTGATCCTGTTATGATGCAACTGTGCCAAAAAGATAAAGAACGCGTATTGAATGCTATTAAAGCGGGACATATTGATGCCGCCGATGTAAGTTTACCCAATAATATGACAGTAACGAATTCATTGGGTTTGCGGCGTCCCCGATCCCGCGTTTCAATCCACACGCCCGCGAAGGGCGTGACTATCGCCTCCTAAATAACATGATCAAACCACCAACGTTTCAATCCACACGCCCGCGAAGGGCGTGACATCCTTCCGATGGACTTCCTGCTGGAGTATCATTGTTTCAATCCACACGCCCGCGAAGGGCGTGACCTTAGGCAGGTGGGTTACAGCAGATATGCTTGACGTTTCAATCCACACGCCCGCGAAGGGCGTGACCGAAGATGGGTGATGCTGCAGAAGAAGTTAAGAAGTTTCAATCCACACGCCCGCGAAGGGCGTGACATTTGACATGTATGGTTCTAGCACAGTTTAATGTTTCAATCCACACGCCCGCGAAGGGCGTGACGAATACTCGTACATCATGTGCATATCCGATGCTCAGTTTCAATCCACACGCCCGCGAAGGGCGTGACTTTTTCAGCAGTTTATTGGCTTTCTTCATGCGCTCGTTTCAATCCACACGCCCGCGAAGGGCGTGACGGTAATGGAAAGTTTGCAGCCAAACGAGTTATTGAGGTTTCAATCCACACGCCCGCGAAGGGCGTGACCATAGTAAAGCAACACCAACAAACTCTGTCTCTGTTTCAATCCACACGCCCGCGAAGGGCGTGACGTAACACTTTCAGGAACCTTATGGGTATACTGAAGTTTCAATCCACACGCCCGCGAAGGGCGTGACAACTCACATAGAGTTTCCACAGCTTCACCGAAGGTTTCAATCCACACGCCCGCGAAGGGCGTGACTAAGCATTACGCCCCAATTTGCAACCCATTCCCAGTTTCAATCCACACGCCCGCGAAGGGCGTGACCCCTACCCAGCTATTAACTGAGTAGGGACTTTGTTTCAATCCACACGCCCGCGAAGGGCGTGACTAAGCAGCTTGAAAGCTAAGAACCAAATTCAGAAGTTTCAATCCACACGCCCGCGAAGGGCGTGACAGATAGACGGTAAGTTACCTAACTTGGCACTGATGTTTCAATCCACACGCCCGCGAAGGGCGTGACTAAACTTTGTAGCAAAACAACGAGATAGAGCTATTGTTTCAATCCACACGCCCGCGAAGGGCGTGACCTGAATGGCTATACAAACGTAACCATAGCTTAACTGGTTTCAATCCACACGCCCGCGAAGGGCGTGACTAGGTGTTAAAATGGTTGGCACGCAAGGGACAGGCGTTTCAATCCACACGCCCGCGAAGGGCGTGACCCTTTAAGCATCGAGATCACCAAATCCCCAGTCCCGTTTCAATCCACACGCCCGCGAAGGGCGTGACAGTTTATCTTGTGCTACAGAAAACACCTGCCTTCAAGCACGTGTTTTTGCGAACCATTAAAAATTCCTTTTTATTTTACCAAAACTTGGCTACAAAAATCCTCAACCATTGTTTATCACTTGCCTGCGAACCTCCCGGGAAAATCATGACAACTCCAGGTTCGCATCAAACCATGAGCATACCTTCCGGATCATATCCGGTTTTGGCGCCAAAATGTTCCACACGATTCTTCCAGTTGTTCCCGAGAAAATAATAACGCAAGCTGTCCGTTTTCGGATCGATAATACTCTCCAACCGGAATTTCAACTCGGCAAATTTTGTTGGATCAAGTAAGCACTCGAAAACTGAATTTTGAACACGCTGGCCATAATTAACACATTGCTTTGCCACTTTCCGCAGACGACTCTTCCCTGCATCAGTAGTTACATTAACATCATAGGTAATCAATACCATCATTGACAACACCTCATTTCCAGAAAAATGGCGGATAATCTTCTAAATCGCCTCGCATATATCTGGCCAGCAGCATCGCTTGGACATAGGGTATGAGCCCCAACGGAATCTTTATTTCAAGATAAGGATGAACAATTTCCTCTTGTTTTCTTTTTTGCCATGCAGTCAACACTGCTTTGCGGGTATCGTCATCCATAAGCACAGTCCCATTTTCCTTTATAACAAAACCTTTTGCTGAAATCTGATTCCGATTCACCAGCGTTACTGCCAGCCGGTCGGCAAAATGAGGCCGCAATTCTTCCATGATATCCAGGGCAAGACTTGGCCGCCCCGGCCGGTCCCGATGCAAAAATCCCACCTGCGGGTCTAGCCCAACACTTTCCAATGCTGCTACAGATTCATGGGTAAGCAGAGTGTATAAAAAGGAAAGCAATGCATTCATCCGGTCCGTCGGCGGCCGACGGTTTCGATCTGCTATTTGAAAATCATCTTTTTGACTGAGAAGCAGCTCATTAAAATGAGTGAAATAGAGCCGGGCCGCTTCTCCCTCAATGCCCCGCACGGCATCGCCATCCTTCGCCTGTTCCAGCCGTTTCGGCATGCCTGCCAACAGCTGGATTGCACGTCTCAATGAATCCTGATCAACTGCCTCCGGGTGGTCCCGTAATACTCTGTGCAGGACCGCCCGGCTATTCATAATTTTGGCAGCAATAAAGCGTCGGGACAACCGAACAGCCGTATTATTATCATCCGACCAGCGGTATTGTGTCCGCCGAAGCAGCACATTACCGGACACATTGCCGGTCACACGCCCCATAAACTTGCCGTATCCGGTCAAAAAGGAAAGGGCTACGCCGCGTTCACAGCACAAGTACATAAGTTTCGGGCTTGCACCCGCAAAACCGAAACAAACAATGCCCTCCAGATTATGCACTGGAATGCGAAATTTAATCTCGTCTTGGGCTTTAATCAAAACATTTTCACCGTCACAAGCCAAATAGGCATCAGGCATGGTCACATAAAGTGTATTCAGAAGCCGTCTCAACGATCCTCCTCCTCTACACAGCACATCCGTGCTAAATAAGCTTCCACTGAACGGTGCTGCGTCATCCAGTACGGCTGACATTGCTCAACCAGCGAGCATTGGGAGCAATGCTTTCCTTTTTTTGCTTTTGGTGTTATTCCTTCCCGGAATAATTGATGCATCCGTTGGGTAAGAGCGACTGTATGCTGGCGAAGAGTTGCGTCTATGGCTATTGATTCCCGATGCTTAGTTTGTCCATAAAAGAGGAACCCTGAAACAACGGATACCTGCATCATCTCTTCCAGCGCCATAGCCTGCGCACACAACTGTACCGCATCCCGATCATCTCGCTTCGGACGTCCCCGCTTGTATTCTACAGGAGCCGGTCGCCACCATCCGGTACGGTCTTCCAACCGGCACACTTTGCCTGCTTCATACTCCTTACTTTGATAAAACTCCACAACATCCGCGATGCCCCGCAACCCAAGAGTGTGAGAGACCAAGGGCATCGCCCTGACCACGCGGAGTGTTTTCCTGCTTTCATCCTCAAAGGGATCATCCGTACGTTCGTGCAAATGCTTACCTTCTACCGTCCGGACATTCTCCGACCAAACCTGTTCGATATGAATCAGCGCCCACTGCCGTTCGCAGAAGGCCATGTGCTGAATGCCGGAGAGCATGAGGAAATCGTCTTCTGAATAAATAGCCATTATTATTTATACTCTAAGGTCATTTGCCACAACCTTTTCCCTTCATACTTATGAAATTATTTCTGGAATGCATTTCGTCAGAACATTGATAGCCCATAGTCATCGATCGAACATGGGGTGTCTGCTTTCGCAATAATATGTAAAACACGTTAACCATTACGGAGATCCCCTTTGGTATTTTTTCAGAATCAATAAATTAGACTATCAAGACTTCCCCGCTATACTTCTTCAATTTCACAATACCCGCCATATAGCCAAGAAAATCATCATAGTCAAGATTCCACCTATATATGTTATCTACTACCATAGGCGTCTTCAGTTCATCTAATTTGAATTTAGCAATTTGAACTGAAACTTTTTGCAAATTGCGCCAATTTATTTTGCCATATTTCAGTTGTTCTGCTACAGTAGCATCGACCACAACAAGACGCGTATCGGTGTCAATAACTTTAAAGTCATGTTCTACTTGACGAAACTCCTGAATGCTTTCATTGTCAACCAAACTCTTGTGCTTTCCCGATAGCCCATACAGCGCAATTTCATCAACTATAGATTGTGTACTGAGTTCTGGGGAAATCGTTTTGTTAATTTCAAAATACCCTTTCAGAACAGAAGCTGACTCTTTTAAGCCCGGATTAAGCTTCAACATTCCGTCCTCGGAGATACAAAATGTCCACATTTGTGAATCTCCAAGAGTGCCTTCCCTGTTTACACGTCCTGCTGCCTGCAGCAAAGACACAAGCGAGCCAAGTTCTCGAAATCCATTTCTAAAAGACAAGTTTACTCCAGCTTCAACACAAGATGTTGCAATGAGAGTCCAATCAGTATCTTCTTTACTTTCTAATCGATTCCTTACCCGTTGGAGTGTGTTGTCACGATCATCAGAAGTTAGAGCAGTTGATAAATGTTCAACCCGCCCCCGTCCAAAATGTTTCGCAAAATAATCTGCCAATACAGCTGCACTTTGAACGGTATTCATGATGACCAATCGCGGACCAGGAAAGCCAGCAATCCAGTCAGAAGTTTCTTTTGTTCCTCTAGGCTGCAAGTCATTATGATAGGAAATCCGGTTATTTTCATAACTCGAAAGTTGACTGCGAATTTCCTCATTAACGATTTCCGGTATGTTATCGGAGTCATTTCTATCAGATATTTCAGGAATTGTCCAAAAGCGATTCAACGAGCCGGATGCCAATACCCAGTAGCAATCCCATTCGGCGGCATAAATATTGATCCATTTCCAAGCAAGTGGCAGAAGACTGACCGGTAAAGCAGCATGAGCCTCATCTACGAATATGGCACTTCCTGGCAATTCATGCAGACGACGTAACGTTGCAGAAGAGTTAGATGCAAGCGTTTCAAAGAAAGCAACAGCAGTCGTCACAATAATTGGCGCACGCCAAAGTGCGGTTAAATATCTGGTATCCTCACTTTCAAAATCTGCACGATGGTGCAACTCTGCTACAACATCCTCAGCGTTCTCACCCGGCAAAACGAGCATATCTCGATAGATATCAACTGATTGCTTAATGATATTGGTAAATGGCAGTATCACAAAAATACGTCGCAATCCACGTTTTTCTGCTTGTGCAAGCAAATGCGCCATAACTGCCGTTGTTTTCCCAGAACCTACCGGACTATCACAAGAGCTAATTCCTGAATTGATGTCGGCATCTCGACACACGTGATACATCTTATTGCGCAAGGTATTTCTCTCATCATTGGCGCCCTTTTGCTGTAACTCGGCAATACAACGGTCTAATCGTGCAAGACGCTCGTCTGGACGCAACAGAATCGTTTTTTCGACGGATGGATACTGTCGATAATGAGTGGCCGTGTCGGTATGGTCGGCATCTGAAATGCATGATAATAGCAGTCGAAAGAAAACCGAACGGTTTCCCTTAATTGCTTCCTCAGGATATCTGAAGTGGCTTTCTATGAGGCTATCATGAATTGCTTCTAATTGGGGCACTTCTCTATCTACATCAGAAGCAATGGAAACATCACGAAAAATTGCATCACCCTTATTCATTTCAACAGAAAAATCCGGGAAGCCAAGGTGATGAGCCTGTATCGCAGCAGCGGAAATTGCGGAAAAGTGCTTGCAGTTCAAAAAATGGGCCGCCCCTGCGTCCTGATGATGTCGTGGAAGAAACTTTGACGATTTTCTCCCAGACAGCACCTCTTGGTTATCTTTGTTTAACTTGCCCATATCGTGATAGACAGCTGCCTTTTCCACCACTTGCGATAGCAGGTCTTTGTCACATTCAGAATAACTGGTCATAGCGCGTACATATTCGCATGCACGCGATCTTACACCACAAATATGTGTTGAGTATTCCTGTTCGGGAATATTCCCCTTTTTACTGTGTGCTAAGTAAATCATATCAGCATCAAGTCAGTTGCCAAGCTTACCCTTCCTATCAACTCCTCTGGCAGAGCGGTTTTGTCCTCATAATCAGCCCAAGTCGTAGACGCAATGGTCGTATCTCCAATACGCTTTGGCGTAAGTGCTTCCAAAAGCATAAAATCAGGACAGCTGCCAAGAGCATTTTTATGCTCAATATACCAAGCATGACGGATGCGTACATCTGTGCGAATGGCAGAACGATTCAAATCATACGCTTGGGGAATAAGCAGTTTAAGTAAGGCGATGTCCTGCTCAGTACAGCCTGTTTTGTGAGCAAAATTAGGATTCACAAAGAAGGGCATACAATACACACCATGTTCCACAACTCGGAAAGCCAGTGGTGCCATGCCAGCGTTTTTACCTTCCTGTCTTGGAGCTTTTTGCGTATTTGAATGACGTATAGTATTTATTGGTGAAATTGAGACCCCAACACCGAACTGAACAACACCGGTTTTTATAAAATTCTTATTTGCTCCTTTCTCCAAAAAAGTATTTCCGAAGATTCGCGCATCCCAATATTTTTTAACAAAAGTACTTTTCAAAAATTCTTTCTGATCAAAACTTGTTATGTCATGTGCCATTTCTTTAGTAATAGCCCCTAGTTCACGGTCTCTTGACTCCAATATGCAGTAATTATCACTATTCTTAGTATACGTATCAGGGAGACTCTGAAAAAAGTCACTGTCATGGTCCTCTAGTAAATCACGCAGCTTACGCTTGAAGGATACTGGTGAAATCTCGCCTATGCCATTCGGACGCTGGCGGGGATCACTTTCTCTGTCTGGATCGCCATTTGCATTTGAGTTTACAACCTCAATTACCAAAAGACCAGTTGCCCGTTTAATTTCACTGCTCATTATCAGACCCTCCTATATTATTGCCATTATTGTTGTTATCTGTGGTACTTGCTGGTGGTTCACTTTTAGGGAATGATGCAAGATATCCAATGAAAAGCTGCGCCTTGTCAAAATCGTTAAACCTTGTTGAATTTGTCATCGTTAAGCTCCGCTTGTTGGCAACATTTTCAAATAGCTTGAGGTACCAAGCCGCTTTCCAACTTTCTTTTCCTTCATCCTTGATATTCTTAAAGCGGTATTGCTTTGCCCATGTTATGTAGGGATTCATTCGGCAGGACAATTGTGCAATTGCCTGATATGGTGTCTCTCCAGCAGTCACAAACAGCGCACTGCCTGCAAGTTGCGGCGGAACATCCCCATTCCGAACAACTTTGCAATACAATGTATGAAGCTCATCGGATATTTTCAGTAGCTGTCCGACTAAGTACGCCATGTTTTCCATATATTTCTCCTTTCGGTCACTATTTTTATCAAGCAACAGTCCAAGAACGGACAGTAGCAAGACTATTTCTCTTTTCAGCTTTTCTAAGTTTTTCCCCTCTGTCTTGTCTTTGCATTTTGCTCCACCATGTACCCAATTGCCAAAATAGTTTACTAATCCCGACGAGTTTGTAATTACGATATGGAGGTAATTGCAAATCATACTTTTTTGCATAATATCGAGCAGTAACTCCATCCCCTGATAGCACTTCATCCGTTCAACAGTGGATTTCCCTTGTGCCAAATCTCCATTTTGCTTCCATACATTGTTGACGATACGAGCCACTTGTAGCGGAAAAGGAGTTTCCCTCTCTCCAAGTTCAGTCTCTGGAATATTGCTACAGCCAATCGCCCAGTTTTCAGCAGCTTTGATCATCTGCTCCGGTGAGCAATTTCGAGAAAAAATTACCTTTGACCGAGCTTTATCCATTTTCCGAATTGTGAAAATCTGAATAAATTCTGGCTTTTCATGCGTGGGAATGCCTCTAAGTGCCTTAATAAACTCTTCCGCAATATTTTCAAACCGCGCTTCCGTTTGCACAGAGATTTCTGTTTGATTTGACCCGAAAATTGATGCAAACTTGGGCGGAACCTCAGGCAATTGAGATGGGTAAACAAAAACAATCTCTTTTGTGTCGACTTTCTGCCATGTAACCCCCTTTCTATCCGAGCTAGCAACCCATTCAAGCGCTTTTTTTGCTAACGAGCGGTTTTCTGGCGAAATCGGATATGAATTGTTTTCAAAGTATTTATAACGACCTTGACATGGGTGTTCTGAGAACATAGAACGCAATTTTACATCAGATATACCTGCGCCCTTAAGGTCTATACTGGGCATAGGTTTATCAAAAATTTTGAGAGGCTTTCCAAATGCATCAGTTAGGCCTACAACAGGAGGAATTTTAGCTATGGTATTGTGATAGGTTCGTAAAAGTGCGCTGTTTACCCATTCGGTGATATGTTTGCTTGCTACAGGATATCCATATTGTTGCCAATCAACCAAATCTAAGATAATCGATATCGATGTGTCAGTGTCGTTTTTTGGCGCCTTTTTGGGGTTGGCCTTATGGAACAGTATGAAGAATGCCAAATCAACGTCCTCTTGTTTTTGGAGCTTTGCAAAAATGCATTTCTCCAGTGCAGACCTAAAGCTCTTATCGCAATCGTTATCATTGGAAAATTCAGCGGCCAAACGAATCAGTTCTAAGATCAGACAACATTCCGGTTGTTGCTGTGTACCGATTAATTCAAGAAAGCTCTGTGGAACACTATGCAAACTCCGATTGACTTTATCAATAGTCCCTCTATGCCAATTGTCATTAGCACACCACGATTGAATCTTGTCTACGTCGAGTGCTGTGTTTGCTTTTTCTATGCGTTCTAGTTCAGATAGATGTTCTTTATTGGTGATACGATACAACGGTGGAATATTGAAAGCAGGAAAGGTCCCTTGTTTATTCCCGAATTTTCTCAGCGACTGTGCAAGCTCTGCACTTATGCTCTCAAGCTCGCAGATCGAGCCATCCTTGGCAAGCCATATTCTGATACAGGGAGCTTTGGAGGTAACCTTGGGAAGTGCGCCGTAATCATCATACCAATCCTTTACATTTATCCCATTGCTCTCTAATGCGTTTGAAAGGCGATACAATTCATTCAGCATGATTCTCCCTCCTTTTGGGGATACTCCAACACACCGTTTTGAATAACAAGGTCATTGTCGTAAACATAGGAGACCGGAGAAAAATTCTTTTTTGCATAGGAACCCAGAGGGGTATATCCCTTGGAAAAAACCTGTCTAAGCATTGATGGTATGATTACTGGCAGTAAATCAGATAATACCTGCGTTGTGTCACGAAACTTGCCAAAATATGAAGGAGTAAACTCTTTCCATCCCAATACCGGAATGGAATAGCACTGCCCCCTCTTGAGACGTCTTGCAAAAATGCTTTGATAAGCATGTCCGGGTGATGTCGTATTTTTATCCCATCGTATAGCACTTTCCGGCAATTTGCTTTTTTCTTTATTGGGAACAACTGCTGCGTATAGTCGATAACAGACATCAATTAACACGGTAGTATACAACTGATAATTATTTCCCTTTTTTATCGATGTGGGTTTTCGCAAAGGTCCTCCATAATTTGTACAATAGGAGTGGTATTGTATGGGCTCACACAATTCCACTTTTGTTGGAATTATTTCTACATCCGGCCCCCACAAAATAGATTCAAAAATAGCCTTGACCGCAGAATATGTTGGAGCTGGATAACTGACAGGACAATCACCGGTATCCGGTCTTGTCCACATCGCGGTATTTCCGGCTATCTCCATTTCAATGGGATAAGACAATCGTACCATAAAAATCCTCCTTTGCTTTAAAATTAGGTAGTTCGTGGTAATTTTGACAAATGCATTATCCCATAATGTCTATCCCGTAAATCGGACTTTTCATAGTGACATCGGGAAACTGCAAACCTGCATTCCAGCGTAGTTAAAATCATGAGATTAAAATTCTTCAGTAATATAATTTACACATACTTCTTTCTTCTCGTTTTATTCCAAAATTTCCTTCCTTTTTTACAAAATTCCTCCATTTTTTCAAATCTTTTTAGCAAAAAAGCGCTCTTCCCTTTTCCAGAGAAAGAGCGCTTTTCTCAATCTACTATCCTATGCCATACAATTTAGCAAATTCGTTAAAAATAAATAACAGAAAATACTGAAAAGTGCTATAATATAAGTAGGAAGGAGAATAAAGGGAGGTGGCCTTGAGATGGAACTGATTCGGACATGTATCGTTTCTTTTGGGCTTGCAAGCCTGTTTTCTCTGGTCGCCGCATTAGTGTTCGGGCTGACAATAAAAAGTTAACTTTTAGGAGCCGCAAGGCTCTTTTTTTTGAATGCTAAAAAAGCGCCCATCCTGATGACCGAACGCTTTTAGTTTAAATAAATTTTCTGAAGTTTTACTGTCCATGTAAAAATACTCAATAAAACAATTACCCACAGTCAAACAAGCTTGCTTCACTATCGTTCGCACTGACAAAATTCTTACTATAAAAGGCTCTTTTAAATTTTAAAAATAACCGCTGTCTGCTGAAGTTCTTCCGCCATTTTCGCCAGCCCCTGAGCGGCGGCGGCAACCTCCTGCATCGAAGCCGCCTGCTCTTCGGTCGCTGCGGAAACGCTTTGGGCTTGATTGGAAATATGTTTGCTGGTTTTATCAATTTCTCCTATGGAAGAAACCACCTGCTGGCTGCCGCCGGCCATTTGTTCGATGGCCGCTGAAATTTCCTGAACATCGGCTGATACCTTGCTGATCAAAACCACAATATCCTTAAAGGACTGTCCCGCATTGACTACTACGCCGGAGCCAGCTTGTACCGCCTGGGTCCCCTGCTTCATCGCTTCCACTGCGTTATCCGTCTCGCTTTGAATACTTTGAATCAACGCGGCAATTTCTTTCGCCGCTTCCTGTGACTGTTCCGCCAGTTTCCTGACCTCCTCGGCGACTACCGCAAAGCCCCGTCCCTGTTCTCCCGCTCTGGCGGCTTCAATCGCCGCATTTAAAGCCAATAGATTGGTCTGCCCGGCAATCCCGGCAATGGTATCGACAATCTGGCCGATTTCCTTCGACCGTTCCCCCAGCTTGGCAACCATGGAGGCGGTTTTTGCTACTGTGGCATCAATATTGGACATCTGGGCTACAGCCGAATCGACGGCCTCGCCGCCTTTTTCTGCCGACTGAACCGTATCTTCAGCCACTGCCGCAACCGAATTGGCGTTGGCCGCTATCTGCTGGATACCGGCCGACATCTGCTGGACGGAAGCGGATGCATCGTCTAGCGCTGCTGCTTCTTGCTCCGTACCTTTAGAAACTCCGGTAATGCCGGTAGTAATTTGTTCCGCGGCCTGAGCCGACTGCTCAGTACTGGCCGTCAGTTCCTCCGACGCAGAGGTGACATTCTGCGCCGCCCCGGCAATACTCTGTACCAGTTTCCGCAGATGGTCGGCTGTAGCATTAAGCGCATGTCCCAATTCGCCGATTTCGTCTTCCGCCGTAACCGCAAGCTTCTGCGATAAATCGCCCTGGGCTACCTGCTTCAGAGCCGCCACAACATTATGCAGCCTTTTCGTAATCATCCGCGATACCCCGACTCCCGCTATGACCGACAGAACTAAGCAAAGAATCGTAATCAAAGCAATGGTGAGCCCAATGGCGGCGGCATCTTTTCTGCCTGCTTCATCTAGTTTCTCCGCCCGCTGGGCATGAAAATCGGCTAACTGGCTCAATCCTTCGTTAATTTTATCCAAATGGGGAGCAGCCGTAGTGGAAAAGTACGCATAAGCTCCCTGCTTATCTCCCGTCAGCGCCATGTCAACCGCCCTTTGCCGCTCCGCCCGATAAGCCTTTAACTCATCTTGCAGCCGGGTTAGCTGTTCTGTTTCAAAGGACTCCCTATCTGTTCCCGCATAGCTTTGCAGAAGCTTATCCACCTCGCCGGTCCGCTGCCTGGCCTCTTCCAGTATCTTCTGTTCCTGCGCTTTACTCACTCCCGGCTGAAACAGTTCCATGGTCAGTGCTTCCACTGCCCGGGACTGACTGCTGGCCGCATTGATCCACTTCACCGGCAGCAGATATTCCTTGTACAGCAAATTCATTCCGCTGCTCAGCTTGTCCACATAATAATATCCGGCAGCACCGACTACACCCGTAAACAGGGCTATAATTACAACCAGCCCTACAAGCTTCGTTCCTATTTTCAGATTATGAAACCACTGCATTTCAAGTCCCTCCATTCAAAATTGCGACGACGCTTCCCACAATATATTGAACATTCATGGAATCAATCCCAGCCTCCATAGAGACTTGCCTCTAATTCCAAAAAAAGGCGTTTGTAAACGCCTTTTTTGTCATATGGTCCCAATTGATATGGAGAATGGCATACGCTAAGATAATTTACTAGGAATAATTACGAGTTTCATTAATATAGAGGGATTATTTTAGAGTATAATAAAACAATGGATAGGTATGAAAATTTCTCTATTTCCCCCTGTAAGGACAAAACGTTTCGTAAGTATTCCGTTCAATAAATATTTCTATTTACATTTTAATTCAAATATGAATAAATTTCAAGATAAAAATTCATATTTGAACTAAATGAGGTGAGCTTTTGGTTGAAAAAAATAATCAAATGAATACCTTGGGAGAACGTCTCCAATTTCTACGCAAGCTTTCAAATGTCACCCAGAAAATCATCTATGAAGCAACGGGAATTTCTCAAAGCAATTTGAGTAAATATGAACGGAACATCACGCAGCCGACAGCGGATGCTATCGCAGCAATCTGCCGATTTTACAATGTATCCGCCGACTGGCTTCTTTTTGGGATAGAACAGAAAAATTTCGTAGTTACTAATGACCCCGAGTTATCTCATATGCTTTTTTTATTGTACAAGATGATGCAGGGAGACAAAGAAACCCGGTGCTGGGCTAAAAAACAGTTTGAATACTGCTTTAAGCCTTTTATTGAAGAAGAGTCAGACAGATTTAAAAAAGAAAGCGCTTCTCCCACTCGCTCAGAATAAGTAATAGCAGCAGCCGGTTAGTATTCTCTTGAAAAGCTGATTGACAGGAGCCCCGGGGCTCTTTTTTTTATATACAAAAAACGCGTGATCACAAGGATCCCGCGCTTTTTCGTCTAGACAGCGATTCGGTTGTCGTATAAATTAAAATCGCTTTACACTTTAAAAATAGTCGTTGCCTGCTGCAAGTCTTCCGCCATTTTCGCCAAGCTTTGGGCAGATGCGGCAACCTCTTGCATCGAGGCCGACTGTTCTTCCGTTGCGGCAGAAACACTTTGCGTTTGACCGGAAATATGTTTGCTGGCTTTATCGATTTCTTCTATGGAAGAAACAACCTGCTGGCTGCCGCCGGCCATTTGTTCGATGGCCGCGGAAATTTCCTGAACATCGGCTGATACTTTGTTGATTAAAGCCACAATGTCCTTAAAGGACTGTCCCGCATTGGCTACCACGCCGGAACCGACCTGGACCTCGTGCGTCCCCTGGTTCATCGCTTCCACCGCACTGTCGGTTTCGCTCTGAATGCTCTGAATCAAGGCCGCAATTTCCTTGGCCGCGTCTTGTGACTGTTCCGCCAGTTTCCTGACTTCTTCGGCGACTACCGCAAAGCCCCGTCCTTGTTCTCCCGCTCTGGCGGCTTCGATAGCCGCATTCAAAGCCAGCAGATTGGTCTGCCCGGCAATCCCGGCAATGGTATCGACAATCTGGCCGATTTCCTTCGACCGTTCACCCAGCTTGGCAACCATGGAAGCGGTTTTTGCTACTGTGGCATCAATATTGGACATCTGGGCTACAGCCGAATCAACGGCCTCGCCGCCTTTTTTCGCCGACTGGACCGTATCTTCAGCCACTGCCGCAACCGAATTGGCGTTGGCCGCTATCTGTTGAATACCGGCCGACATCTGCTGGACGGAAGCGGATGCACCGTCTATCGCCGCCATTTCTTTTTCCGCACCGCTAGAAACTTCCGTGATGCCGGTTGTGATTTGTTCCGCAGCCTGAGCGGACTGGTCGGTACTGGCCGTCAGTTCCTCCGATGCGGCGGTAACATTCTGCGCCGCCCCGGCAATACGCTGTACCAATTTCCGCAGATGGTCGGCTGTAGCATTAAGCGCATGTCCCAATTCGCCGATTTCGTCTTGCGCCGTAACCGCAAGTTTCTGCGATAAATCACCCTGGGCTACTTGTTTCAGCGCTGCTACGACACAATCTAACCTTTTCGTAATCATCCGTGATACCCCAACTCCCGCCAGAATAGACAGAGCTAAACAGAAAATCGTGATCACAACGATGATAATCCCGACGGAAGCAGCATCCTTTTTGCCTGCCTCATTGATTTCTTCCGCCCGCCGGGCGTTAAAGTCGGTTAACTGATTCAAGATGTTATTGACTTTATCCACATGGGGAGCAGCGGAAGTGGTAAAGTAGGCATAAGCTCCCTGCTTATCTCCTGCCAAAGCCATGTCAACGGCTTTTTGCCGTTCGGAACGATAAACCTTTAGTTCACCCTGCAGTATCGGCAGCTGTTCTTGCTCAAACGGATCCAGTTTCGCCTGCGAGTAGCTTCCCAACAGCGTATCGACCTCTCCAATCCGCTGCTTTGCCTCTTCCAGTACCTTCTGTTCCTGTTCCTTACTCACTCCCGGCTGAAACAGCTCCATGGTCAGCGCTTCGACTGCCCGGGACTGGCTGCTGGCCGCATTGATCCACTTCACCGGCAGCAAATAATCCTTGTACATCGCATTCATTCCGTCACTTAGCTTGTCCGCGTAATAATAGCCGGTGAAACCGACCACACCCATAAACAAGGCTATAATCAAAATGAGCCCGACAATTTTCGTCCCTGTCTTCAAATTATGAAACCATTGCATGTTCAATTCCCCCATTCAACGCTTGCTATTGTTCATCCTTACTAATCAAGGATTGTCAAGAGCTTCTCTCTCGGGCTTCCGCCCATTCCCAGGACATCCATATTATGAGAAAAAGTTATACTTTGCTGCCAATATTTTTGCACTTTTGTTTGCAAATCCGTAATTTTTCCCTCGGCGATACATTCCAAAAATGCGTCCAGTACAACAGGATCAAATTTTTTCTCTCTGCCCTCCCGCATAATGTTTAATGCCTGTTCAAAGCTCATAGCTTTCCGGTAGACCCGGTCTGCCGTTAACGCTTCAAAAACATCGGCCACGCTAAGAATCCGGGAAATCAGCGGGATGGCTTCCCCTTTCAGTCCAAAAGGATAGCCGCTGCCATCAAAAGCCTCATGATGATAGCGGACGTATTCGGCAATCCTTTGCAGCGGTTCAATATCTTTCAACGCATTATAGCCGATTTCGCAATGCCGCTGTATCTCTTTGTATTCCGCCGGCGTCAGTTTCCCTTGTTTCTTCAGAATATTCTCCGGAATGCCGATCTTGCCAATATCATGCAGTAAGGCGGCAACGCCAATTTCTTGCATAACTGTGAGGGGAAGCTGCAATTGCTTCCCGATCAGCAGCCCAATGCCGCATACCCTTTCCGAGTGGGTGCCGGTGGAGTGATCCCGGCTTCCAATCAGTTTTGCCAGGGAAGAAACCGTCTCAATAAACATATTGCTATTTCTGTTTTTCAACTCATACTGTTCCGTTAAGTTAACGGCGGATTCCAGAATGCATTTTACATTCCCGTTATTGTCAAAAATAGGAATGGCGGTTTGCTCAACATAAAGCTCGGATCCGTGAATTCTCCAGATATGCTGCTGAACACGGCAAACCGTCTTTTCTGTCATCACCTTTGGCACCGGACAATCTTCGCACATTTTGCCGCTGCCAAAAACATCGTAGCACTTTTTCCCCAGTATTTCCTGCTCGTGAACCCCGGATAAGCGGGAACCTTCCCGATTCAGCATGAGAATATCAAACTCCGGCGATATGAGCTTGATGGTACATGGCATATTCTCAAATATAGCTTTGCTGTTTACCTCCCGCTGCATATCCGCCAGTTTACTTTTACCCACCGTCGCCCGAAGCAGAATGAGCAAAATAAGGGACAGGCCAATATCATCCAGATATTGCAGATAGGCAGCAATCGTGCCGCTGATATGTCGAATAGTACCAAGCAGGTTTAAACCAAGATCGGCCGCAATTACGGCAATCAGCATCTTTTTCAGATTTTCCATTCATCGTCCATCCCCCAACTAAAAAACGACCAGCAACTCTGGTCGCAAAGACAACTTATCAAACGAAAACAGCGGCCTAACAACCATTGTCGTATAACGTCGATCTCTGTGAAATACATTATACCCTTTTATTCTTGCTTCGTCTATCCATTCT